>JBDNHG010000475.1:0-4769 GCA_041688925.1 Acidimicrobiales bacterium
CTGGAAGGCACCGGCCGGGCTCGAGGCGACCATCGATGCCGAGATACCCGAACCCATGTCTGACCGAGCGCAGAGCCCGTTGAACCGCCAAGGTGTGAATGTCATTCGCGAATTTCCTGCGGCCGGCACGGTCATCTGGGGTTCGCGCACCACGGCAGGTTCGGTTGGCCACGAGTTCCGCTATGTGCCGGTGCGCCGCACCGCTCTGTTCATCGAGAACAGCCTGCGCAACGGCCTCGATTGGGTGGTGTTCGAACCCAACAATGAGCCGCTGTGGCGAAAAGTCCGAGCAACGGTGAATCAGTTTCTCCTCGAGCTGTGGCAGCAAGGGGCGTTCGCCGGCACCCAGTCAGACGAAAGCTTCTTCGTGCGCTGCGACCGCTCGACAATGAGTCGTGTCGACCTGCGCTGGCGCCGCACCATCGTGCAGGTTGGGTTTGCGCCGCTGCGCCCGGCCGAGTTTGTTGTCCTCTCGCTGGCGCTGGACCGCCGCGAGCGCTAGGAGCAAGGTACTGGCACGTCCGCACCATAAAATGGCGATAGCCGTGCTGATTGAATCGCTGCACCGATTCAACCAACACGTCAATCATGCCCGTGTCAACCTGTTGGGGTCAGTTGCCGTTAACGGCACTGAGATCGACGTTGGGCAGTGCAAGGGCGTCGAGATCGAGTTCGATCTTTGGTACGCAGAAGCCGGCGGTCCAGGTGTGCTTGGGTGGGCAGACGGTCACACATTCACCGTCGACCAACTTCAGGCCCGGTCCACAGAGAATCAGATCGACGTCTGGAACGAGGATCACTGCATCAAGAACGCAGGTGCCGTTTTGGAGGCGGATGTAGCCGTTGGAGCACGGCAGCGTCAACACAAGTTGTTCGCAGACGCCGTCTTGTAGAACCAAGCCGAACGGGCAGGCGACGAAGACACACTCGGTGCCATCCCACTCATAACCAATGAGGCAGGCAATCGGCACGGTCACGCAGTCGCCGTCGACGATCGTGCCGTCGCATGGTGGTTCGCCCAACGTTGGTTCGTCGCCATCGTCGTCGGGGTCCGTGTCAGGAGCGGTCGGCGTGTCGGGCGTGTCACCAGGCTGGGCGTCACCGGTGTCAGGAGTAGCGGTGTCAGGGGTAGCGGGAGCAGCTGGTGTGTCACCCGTCTGGCCGGTGTTGGGCGTTGCCGGTGCGGCTGGCGCATTGTTGGCCTGGTTGTTCTGGCCGGGTGCAGCTGGTTGCGCAGCGTCGGCGGGTGTGCCAGCCGCAGGTGCCGAGCCCGTATTGGGTGTGCGCACATCGATTTGAATTGCCGTCGGGGTATCGGCGGTGGATCCGGCAGTTTGTGCATCGAGCACATCGCTCGTTACAACTATCGCGACGATGGCGCTGAGTGCGACGGCCAGCAGTACTGCGAGTGTGGTGATTAGTGCTTGATTCTTCATGGCGTCCTCTGGGGGGCTCGGGTGTGTGGTTCAACCTTGACGGAACCGAGCCCGGGCTACTGTCGGCGAGGCAACACTTCACCGATGACCTCGGGCGCCGAAGAAGTATCGTCGCGACGACACAGCGACTTCAGCGGTCGAAACGTCGGCCTCGCTCGCGCACCTGCCGTCGCCGCAATCAGCCCGTGGCACCGGAACGGCGACTGTCATCTCGTTGCGGCGACCCGTTGATCAGCTTGCGGACGTCCGTTTCACGTGGGACTCTGGACGGGATGACATAACAGCGCCTTAGGAGGCACACATGGTCTCGATATCTGCCCCTGTACAGACACTTCTCGGCAGCGACGCGGTGGCGCACTGCTGGACCATGAACCAGAGCGGGACTCCTCAGGTATCGGTCGTATGGGTCATTGCTCACGGCGACGAGATCCTGTTCGGCACCGACGCGCACAGCCAAAAGGCCCGCAATCTGCGGCGCAACCCGCAGGTTGTCCTGTCGATTGAAGACACCGAACGCAACGAACGCGGGTTCCAGCGCCACCTCGTGATCCGCGGGACCGCGACACTCGAGGTCGGCCCCGACCCAGACTTGATGGATCGACTCGCGCAGAAGTACACCAGCCTTGCCCACCACCCGTTGGCGCTGCGCGACTCGCCAACCTGTGCCGTCGTACGAGTGACAATCGAGCGAGTCAGCGGTGTTGGTCCGTGGAGCGACGACGTCGACCAACTCGCAGCGGCGCAAGGCCCGGCAGTCGCAACCGCCTGAGTTCTGACGCCGCTTTCGGCGACAGCACCGGCGCTAGCGGCAAGCAATCATGCGGCTCGACGCCGCCCCTTGCTAGCCGCCGAACAATGAACGCAGCACACCTTTGCGTTTTGGTTTCTCGGCATCACCAAGTGCCGCCCACAGGCCGGCCGCCGGCACGGCACCGACATAGACGCTGTGCATCTCGCCACCATTGAACGTGATGATCGTCGGCATCGACTTGATATTGAACCGTTCGACGAGCTCGCGTTCGTTGTCGACATCGACCTTGGCGATGAGCACATCGTCTTGGCTCTCGCGGGCGACCTGCTCGAGATCGGGGGCCATTGATTTGCACGGGCCACACCAGGTCGCCCAGAAGTCGACCAAGACCACGCGGTGGTCGGCGATTGCCTCGTCGAAGGTCTTGGTGGTCAGAACTCGGGGTTTGGTTTGCATGGCCATGGTCAAGGTAACCCTGGGGCGCCTCGACTGATTCCCTCGGTAACTACAGGTGTGCTGTGCGTTGTGTCGGATCGAAGTCGAGGTGCAGTACGAGCAGTCGGTGCGGCGCAAACGAGAAGCCGCAACGTTCGTACAACGCAACCGCGCGATCGTTGGTTATCTGCGTGTTCACATGGGAAAGCGTTGCGCCATTGCGCCATGCCCAGCGCAACGAGTCGTTCACGAGAGCGGTGCCATATCCCTTGCGCTGAGCATCGGGATGCACCGCAACGCGTTGGATGTATGAGTTCATGCCGGCGAGGCCCGTGACGTGGTAGCCGTGGATCGGCGCGGACCGGACGACCTGAAAGCGGTGGCGCGGCGTCGCCCGAATTGCATCGGCCAGGGCCGTGCGATCGAACTGCCAGAAGTCCTGGAACGCCAACTGGTCCAGTGTCAAAACCTCGTCCCAATCGTTTCGCCTGGCCCTGCGGGTCGTTCCGCGGTCGACGGCAATCTCGCCGGTGAGCACACGCCGCAGCAGATGTAGTTCTTCGAACAAATTGAACCCGGCGTCGAAGAATGGCTGGGCCTGTTTCGGGTTGAGTGCTGCCGTGTAGGCGCTGGTGAATCCGAGGTCAACCGCTTCGTCGATCGTTCGTTCGACCGCGTCGACCGACAGGTAATCGCGTGCCGGGAAAGGGATCAGGTTCGCAACTGAGCTCGATTCTTTCCATGGGCCGACCTGAACGCGGTCGCGTCCGACAAAGATCATGTTGCGCGACGCCATCCGCACAGTATTACCAGGATCGCCGTCGCTCGCTGGTGTAGGTGGTCCGAGTGACAAAACACCTACAGTGGGCCGGTGCTGTTCGTGACGAATGACCGGTGCTTCGAGCACACTGCAGGCGAGATGCATCCCGAGAGCCCTGAGCGGTTGGCGGCGGTGAATCGAGCGGTCGACCGCGCCGGGTTGCGCGAGGCGATCACCCTGGTCGAAGCGCCGCTCGCCCCGCTCGAGTTGTTAGTCGACGTGCACACCCAAGAACTCGTCTCGCGGATCCAACAGGTCAGTGCTCGCGGCGGTGGACGCATCGACGGCGACACGGTGGTCTCGGCAGCGTCATTCGATGCTGCGCGCTATGCGGCTGGCGCAGGACTCGAGTCGGTCGAGCGACTGCGCAAGGGCGAGGCCGATTCCGCTTTCTGTGTCGTGAGACCGCCCGGTCACCACGCGACCAAGGTCGAATCGATGGGGTTCTGCCTGTTCAACAATGTCGCTGTCACGGCAACCTCGCTCGCCGACGCCGGCGAACGGGTCTTGATCGTGGACTATGACGCACATCATGGCAACGGGACCCAAGACATCTTTTACAGCGACCCTCGGGTCATGTTTGTTTCGTTCCACCAGTGGCCCTGTTATCCCGGCACCGGGCGCATCGACGAAGCCGGCGCCGGCCAGGCCAGCGGACGCACGGTGAATCTGCCGTTGCCACCGCGAGCAACCGGTGATGTCTACGCCCAGGCGTGGGATCGCCACGTGTCGCCGCTGATCGACAAGTTCGATCCGACCTGGGTTCTGATCTCGGCTGGGTTCGACGCACATCGTGCCGATCCAATCACCGACATGGGTTTGACCGCAGGAGATTATGCGTCGCTCACGGCACGCATCCTCGAGATCGCCCCGCCGGGTCGCCGCATAGCCTTTCTCGAGGGCGGCTATGACCTCGATGCGCTCACCGAGACGTCGGCAGCGGTCATGGCGACTCTCGTCGGCGAGCCCCTCGAGACCGAACCCCAGACCACTGGCGGTCCCGGCATCGACTTGATCGACATGGCGGTCGACTACTTCGAACGACTCGAATGAGTTTTAGCCATCTCGGCGATGTACTCGACGAGGTGAGCCAGCTTGGTCGGCTCTTTGCTGCTGCGGACTATCGGCTGTTTCTTGTTGGTGGCGTCGTGCGCGACCAATGGCTCGACCAACCGCTCGACGAGAGCAGCGATATCGACCTCACGACCAATGCACTTCCTGGCGAGATCAAGCAGATCATCGCCGCGTATGCCGACGATCTGTGGACGCAGGGCGAGCGATTTGGCACGATTGGTTTGCGTGCCGGCGGTCGTGACTACGAGATCAC
>JBDNHG010000476.1:0-8792 GCA_041688925.1 Acidimicrobiales bacterium
AGTTCGTCCAAACAGCCCGGTTTTACCTTCCTCGATCACCTGAATCTCGGCATCGGCGTTGTCAACGCCCAGCAGATCAAGAGCCCGGGTCTGTGCTTCTTCGACCGTCCGAGCGGTCGTAACAATCCAATCCATAGGATTCGCTTTCTATTTCTTCCCGCGTCGATCAGGGCTTGAATCGCCCTTTGGTGTTACCCGACGTGAGACCGGTTTTTCCGGGGTTTCGTTCGTTTTTGGAGCGGAGCGTTTTGCACGTCCCCACCCTGAGACCTTTTTGGCGGGTTCGCTTGCCGCGGACCGCGTCTTTTTCTTCGTAGCTGCTGGTTCGACGGCTGCACGAGGGGGCCGACTGCGCTTTGTGGGCGCTGTTGTATTGGTCGGGCGCCGCGAACCGTGACGACCACTGGCGGTTGGTTCGCCCTTTGCTTTGTTCTTTGATCCTCCGCCAAACAAGGCGGCTAGTGGATTCTCGGGTTCGTCGTCATCATCGTCGTCGTCGTCGTCGTCATCGATCTCGAATTCGATTGGTTTGTTCAACTCTTCGTTCTGATAGACCGACCGGGTGAGATAGCCCTGTTGAGCAATGCGTAGCAATGCAGACACGATGAAGTACAAGACCAGGCCGGCAGGCATCGTGAACGAGAAGATCGGCAACATCCATGGCAGGATCTTCATGATCATCTGCTGTTGCGAGCTCACTTCGCCCGTCATGCGTCCTTGAATTTGACGCTGCTGGTACCAGCCGAGGAAGGCAACCAGCGCAACCATGGCGAAATAGGGGAGTCCTTCGCCGATGCTGGTTTGCAGCACCTCGAGTGGCGAACGACTCAGATCGAGCCCGAGCCACAACATCTCGTTGTCGTTAACCAGCGATTGGGCCATGTCGCTGGAAGGATGCAGGTATTCAGGATTGAAGTTGCGCACAACTGACTCGTCAAATACATCGCGAGCCACGCCAGTCGAGAGTGCATCAGCGAACCGGGCAAAGCTGCCACCGTTGGCGAAGCCAATATCAGATGAACGTCGAGTCACACCGCCGATAACCCGGAACATCACGATGAAGACGGGCGACTGGACGAGAATTGGCAGACAGCCGCTCAACGGGCTGACGTTGTGCTCTGAGTAGAGCGCCATCATCTCTTGATTGAGCTTCTCGCGATCGCCCTTGTGCTTCTTTTGCAACCGCTTCACCTGTGGTTGCAGGCGGCGCATCGAAACCATTGACTTGGTGCTGCGATACGTCAGCGGTGACAACACGATGAGCACGACTGAGGTCAATGCAATAATTGCAAGCCCGTAGCTGGAAACGTGTGAATAGAACCACTCGAGAAGGCCAGCGAGCAGATTGAAAATCGGGTCAAGCATGACTGTGCGTCCTGGACATGTGCTTCCTGGACATCAACCTCTTTGACGTCCGTGCTTCTGGGACCGGGTCGTAGCCCTGGCCACCTAGGGGATGACAACGCAGTACCCGCCGGGTTCCGAGGTAAAGACCCCGTACGGCACCGTGTTCTTCGACTGCCTCGACGGCGTAGGCACTGCACGTTGGGTCAAACCGGCAGGCATCGGGGCGTAAACCTCGATACTGGCGATACCACCCGAGTACCACGAGGATAATCTTCTGCATCAGCGAACCATCATCGATGGTCAGCTCTGACGCGCACGCGTGGCTGCAGCAAGCGTGTTTCGTAGATCGTCTTGTAGCTCTTCATGTGATATCCATGCAGCTTGATCATTCTTCACTCCGATGAGATAGATCCCGGGAGGAAGTAGTGGCGCTTCGGATTGAACGATTGGGCGAAGCCGGCGTCTGATGCGGTTGCGAACGACCGCATTCCCAACCTTTTTACCAATTGCATATCCAATTTGGGGTAGGCCAGTGGTAGCCGGGGATGGCGAACCATCGGTTGGGATGGCATCAGAGATCGGCAGAGGCGCATAACGCACCCAGCACCAATGCCCCTGACGTCGCCGTCCGTGCTTCGAAAGGACAACAAACGAAGCACGAGACCGAAGCGGTTCGATCAGGCGGATAGTTTTGTGCGACCGCGACGGCGGCGGTTCGAGAGCACGCGGCGCCCGGCCTTGGTTGCCATCCGCTGACGGAATCCGTGTCGCTTTGAGCGACGGCGCACATTTGGTTGGAAAGTTCTCTTCACGATTCGTCCCGATCGTTCTAAGCGATGTGCTCTCGAGGAACACACCAAGCAGCAATAATTTGGAGCCAGGCAGAGAGGGTTGCGGCAAACGAAGGCCCCTCTGGCTGATTCAGGTCTTCACGCTAGGCCCTTGCAGCAACAGCAACAACACGGCTGTGCATAAGTCGTCTGGCGCCTTGCACGCGCGGCGGTCGACGGTGATAGGTTCCCAAAGCTGCATGGGCCGAGAACCCATACAGCGTGGCGTTATTTATCAACGGTTTTGGCCGCTGATTTTGGCACGCCTTACGGGACTGACGCTCGCTCTGAACCGGAGTACAGACGGCCGTCAGGCAGAAAACGATTGTCATCGTTCGGGAGAAAACTTGTCTACAGCAGAAACCCTTTGGGCTGCCGTTGCTGATCAACTTCGTTCACAACTAAACGACGCCGTATGGCTGTCGACATTTGCCGGTGTGAACATGACTGCAACACATACAGAATCTGGGACCACGCACGTTCAGCTCGAAGTGCCCAGCGTCATCGCAAAGGATCGAATCAACTCGCGCTATCACGCGATCGTGCAAGAAGCATTCGAAGAGGTGTGCGGTGCAGGCACCGAATTCGATGTGGTCGTGCTCGTCAGCGAAGCTGACGTGACCACAGTCGAGCCCCTGCCAACGCCAGATTTCACCGCACCTCACGCCAACACACCTCAGGCAAACGCGCCTCAGTCCATCGCGCCGCGCGGCCCGATCAGCGCGATGGCGGGCGGACGCTCAAACGTCAACAATCGCTACACCTTTGAACGTTTCGTGACCGGTTCATCGAACCGCTTCGCTCATGCAGCAGCACTGGCTGTGGCCGAAACTCCGTCGCGTTCCTATAACCCGCTGTTCATTCATGGCCATGCGGGTCTCGGTAAAACCCACCTCTTGCAGGCCATTGCTCATTACGTCGGCGAGAACTACCCCACCTACCGTGTGTGTTACGTAACGACCGAAACCTTGCTCAGCGAGTTCGTCGATGCAATCCGAAACAACACAACGACCGAGTTCAAACGGCGCTACCGCGAGAACGACGTCCTCCTCATCGACGACATTCAGTTCCTCGAGGGTAAAGACGCCCTGCAAGAAGAGTTGTTCCACACGTTCAACACGTTGCATCAGGCCGATCGACAGATCGTTCTTTCGTCAGACCGTCCGCCCGACGCAATTCCCACGCTTGAAGATCGGCTGCGCAGTCGTTTCAAGATGGGCTTGCTCACCGACATTCAGCCACCCGACGTCGAAACCCGCCTCGCCATCCTGCGCACCCGGGTCGAAAACGACGGCATCACAATCGACCCCGACATCCTCGAGTTCATCGCCAGCAATATCACTGACAACATTCGCGAACTCGAAGGTGCGCTCATTCGAGCAACCGCCTATGCGCAGCTGACGAACGAGCCACTCACGCTCGATGTTGCAAAAACGGTGCTATCCGATCTGGTGCACGAACCAGAACCTCGCACGATCACGCCAAAGATGATCCTCGACGAATCAGCTCGATACTTCGACTTTCCAATCGACGAGCTCATCGGTGCCAGTCGCCGCCGGCCGCTCGTGAGCGCCCGTCAGGTCGCCATGTACGTCATGCGTGAACTCACCGACATGAGTTACCCAGCTATCGCTCGCGAGTTCGGTGGCCGGGACCACACGACCGTGATCCATTCGGTTGAGAAGGTCAAGAAGCTCATCGCTGAACGACGCCAGGTATATGACCAGGTAACCGAACTGATTCAAGTCATCAAGACCGGCCGTTCAGCAGCCTGATGCGCGTCCAGATCCACCCGATCGCAGGCACCGATCGTCGCTCCCGCGGCGCACATCGCGCCTCGAAAGGGCCGTGTGGTCATCCACACCCCCCGGTGGACATCATGTGGACGCCCTGTGTAGTTCGACCACAAACATGTGGGTTATCCCGTGCAGTGTCGCACCCGTCTGAGAAGCTGTGGATGACGCCAATTGTTTCCCACATGCAAGATCCGCATGACGAGAACACTTATTGGGGTTCTCCACATATCCACAGCACTACTACTACAACAATACTTATATAAGAATCTGAGAGAAGAGATTAGGCGCCCCTGTGAAACTGCGATGTGAGAGAGACACCCTGGTCGAGGCCCTCACCACTGCTGGTCGAGCAGTGTCGGGTCGAGGCGGTCAGCTACCGGTTCTGTCTGGGCTGCATTTGGTCTTGGCTGGCGACCAGCTGGTTGTCACCGGCAGCGACCTCGAGCTGACCATTGAGCGAACGCTCGAAGTCAATGGCGAGAGTGACGGCTCGGCCGTTGTTCCGTCAAAGTTGCTCATCGACGTGGTTCGTTCACTCGAGCCCGGCGCAATCGAACTCGATCTCAACGAACTTGATCTGACTATCCGCGGAGGGCGATCCGAGTTTTCGATTCGCACGATCCCGACCGATGAGTTCCCACAGCTGGTTAGCGCCGATGGTCCTGCCGTCACCATCGAAGCCGCATCGTTCGTTGCTGCATTGCGCCAAGTAGTGCCCGCTGCCAGCGGTGATGATTCACGACCGATCCTGACCGGCGTCTTGTTGACCCCCGTCGAATCGGGGCTGCGGCTGGTAGCGACCGACTCGTACCGCCTTGCGGTGTCTGACATTCCAGGGGCGTCGGTTCTCCAGGGTGATCAGTCGGTGTTGGTTCCCTCACGAGCGCTGGCCGAAGTGCGTCGCGTTGTTGGCGAAGCGCCCGAGCTGACACTGCGTCTCGGCGAAAGCGATGCGGCATTCGCGATCGAAGGCCTGGTGGTCACCACCCGCCTGATCGACGGAGACTTCCCGAAATACGAAGGTTTGATTCCGACCGGCGAATCCAATTCGCTCGTCGTCAACCGCGAAACCATGCTCGACGCCGTGCGGCGCGTTCGGCTGCTGGCCCAAGAATCGACGCCACTTCGTTTGGTCATGAACACTGACGGACTCGAGATCGTCGCCATCACCCAAGACGTCGGCGAAGGTCGCGAGACGGTCGACGCGACCTATGACGGCGACGAGCTGACGGTCGCATTCAACCCGTCGTTCCTCGTCGATGGGCTCGATATTGCGCCTGGCGAAGAAATTTCACTGCAGACAATCGACTCGTTGAAGCCAGCGGTTATACGCACGCCAGGCAACGACAATTTCTTGTATCTGCTCATGCCAGTTCGAGTGCCGTAGTCGAACCGAAACGTTCGGCCTGATGGTGCTGCCGATTGTGAGTCGCGTCGCGCGTCACGGCGAGCACCGATTCTGCAAGGGTCGGTAGAACGGCATGCGGCTTAGGCATCTGTGGCTGAATGACTTTCGAAGTTATACCGACCTCGATCTCGAGCTACCCGACGGTCTCACCTGTGTGATCGGCGAAAATGGCATTGGTAAAACCAATCTGCTCGAGGCGATCGGGTATCTGATTCACCTGAAATCATTTCGTGGAGCCGACAACTCGGCGATGGTTGCGCTCGGCGCGAACCGAGCGATCGTGCGAGGCGAAGCAACCAGCAAGGGACGCGCCCTGCTCATCGAGGCTGAGATTGCGCGCAGCGGCCGGGGCAGAGTGCAAGTCAACCGTCAACGGCTGCAGCGAGCTGCCGATCTTGGCGCCGCGGCCCGCATCTCAGTTTTTGCTCCCGATGATCTGGCAACGATCAAGGGCTCGCCTGGGTTGCGCCGCGACTTTCTCGACGATTCGGTAGTTGCGTTGTGGCCCCGTCAGGAAGAAACTCGGCGCACGCTCGCGCAAATTCTGCGACAACGTAACGCACTGTTACGCCAGCGCGGTGGCCGTCTTGACGCCGACGCGATGATGATGCTCGACGTCTGGGACGAGCGACTGGCCGCCGCAGGCGAAGCAATGGGCACCGCCCGACTGTCGCTCGTCACCGACCTGTCGCCCTATGTCGACCAGGCGTACAAGCAGCTGTCGGGTCGCGACGACACGGTGGTGCTGCACTACGCACCGGTGTGGTTTGACGAGGGTCTCGAAGCAGCACTCAAGAGCAGTCGCACCGAAGACTTGCGGCGTGGTACCAGTCTTGTCGGGCCACACCGCGACGATGTCGTCGTGATGCTCAACAATGCGCCGAGCCGCAGCCACGCATCCCAAGGAGAACAACACACGTTGGCGCTGTCACTACGGCTTGGCGTGCATCTGCTGTTGACCGAGCGTCATGGAGAGTCACCGTTGTTGCTGCTCGATGATGTCTTCAGCGAACTCGATCGTTTTCGCACCGCTGCGCTGTTCGCGGCCTTGCCCGCCGGCCAGGCGTTGCTCACCACTGCGGTAACGCTGCCGGACGGAGCCGACCCTGCCTTGGTGCTCGAGGCAACGCCAGGCACGGTGTCAGTAACCACGTAGGCGTCTGCTGCACCGATTCGGTGCAGCAATTTCGCACGTTGATCGTGTCGAGCGAAGCAAGCACGAAGGACCCCGGGGGATAGTGTGGCGCGATGACGGGGCCAAGAAATGAGAAGCCGAAGCGCGGTTGGACACCGTTGCCGACGCACTCGAAGGCGCCGACTCCCTTGCTGGGTGCGCTCAACAATTTGGCGTCGACCCTCGGACTCACCGATGTCGACAGCATCAATGCGTTGTTCGTCGACTGGCCCCAGATCGTTGGTGAACATCTGGCGCAGCACTGCAAACCGCGGTCGCTTCGCGACCGCGTACTCACGATTGAAGCGAGCGATCAACAGTGGGCGACCGAGCTCAAATGGATGACTTCATTGCTGATCGAACGGTGTGATGAAGCGCTCGGAGCAGGCTCGGTTGCCGAGGTACGAATCGTCCGGTGAGATCCGCTATTTTTGGCGAAAAATGGTGACCGAATAGTCCGTCGATTGCCTCGCCGATGAGCCTGAAACTGTCACACCCGAGTGGTAGAATTGCGTGACCGAAATTGCCCGGCTTCCGAGCGGTTTCGGCTTCACATTTTGCCACGATCGGCGCTATGTGCTTCACCTTGCCGAGCGGTGATCATTCGTGCTCTGCCGGACCCCCGAAAGGCAACTGTGGCTGACGCTCTAACTGCTTCCTACAGCGCAAGTGATATCACCGTCCTCGAAGGCCTGGAGGCAGTGCGCAAGCGCCCTGGTATGTACATTGGTTCCACTGGACCGGCTGGCCTCCATCATCTCGTGTACGAAGTCGTCGACAATGCCGTCGACGAAGCAATGGCGGGGTATTGCACCCGCATCGATGTCACCCTCATGGCCGACGGTGGCTGCGAGGTCATCGACAATGGCCGCGGCATCCCGACCGGTAAACACCCCAAGTTCGACGACCTGACCGCAGCGGAGGTCGTGCTGACCGTGCTCCACGCAGGCGGCAAGTTCGGCGACGGTGGCTACAAGGTCTCTGGCGGGTTGCACGGCGTTGGCGTGTCGGTGGTCAATGCGTTGTCGACCCGAGTCGAAGTCGATATCGATCGCGAAAGCACTCGCCACTCGATGTCGTTCATCGACGGTGGCCAACCCGACGAACGGCTGACGGTCACCGGCGAGGTTCCGCCCGATCAAACCGGCACCACGGTGCGGTTCTGGCCCGACGGCTCGATCTTTGATGAACTGACGTTCCGGGCCCAAACACTGCTCGATCGTCTTCAGATGATGGCGTTTTTGAATCGCGGGCTCGAAATTCGGTTCCGCGACCTGCGCAGCGTCGCAAACCGCAAGCCAAAAACCGCACCATTCGAGCCCGATGCAGACACCGATACCGCTAGCGCCGACGAGGCTCAGACTGGCACCGTCGCGACTGCCACCGTCGCGGCTGTCGACCTGCCAAATATCGATGACACGGCGATCAATCCCGACGACGTCGAGTACATCGTCTTCAAGTACAACGGCGGCATCAGTGACTTCGTCGAACATGTGAACGCCTCGAAAGATGCGCTGTTCGAGGTCGTTGGCTACCTCGAAGCATCCGAAGACGATCAAGAAGTCGAGATTGCGTTCCAGTGGAACACCGGCTTCAACAGCGATGGGCTCCACTCGTTCGCCAACGGCATCAGCACGGGCGAAGGCGGCATGCACGAAGAAGGCTTCCGCAAGTCGCTGACCAATGTGGTCAATCGTTATGCCTTCGACAAGAACATCCTCAGAGACGGCAAAGACGACCGGTTGCAAGGCGAAGATATTCGCGAGGGCCTGACCGCCATCATTAGTGTGCGGCTCCAAGACCCGCAGTTCGAAGGCCAGACCAAGGGCAAACTCGGCAATGTGTCGATCCGGTCCCTCGTCGAGCGAGCGACCAACGAGAAGTTGGCCGAATGGCTCGAAGAAAATCCGGGCGAAGCCAAGCTGATCACCGGCAAGGCCGTGTCGGCCCAACGCGCCCGCATCGCAGCGCGCCAAGCCCGCGACGCGACCCGCCGCAAGTCGGCGCTCGATGGCGCTGGTTTGCCGGGCAAGCTCACCGACTGTGCATCGTCGAACCCCGAAGAATGCGAGCTGTACATCGTCGAGGGCAACTCCGCCGGTGGTTCGGCCAAAGAAGCCCGTGATCCCAACATCATGGCGATCTTGCCGATTCGTGGCAAGATCCTGAATGTTGAGCGGGCCCGCATCGACAAGATGCTCAACAACACCGAGGTCCTGGCCCTCATTCAGGCGATC
>JBDNHG010000477.1:0-6164 GCA_041688925.1 Acidimicrobiales bacterium
CGATTGCGTTCTGGAAACCCTATGACGTGCTTTCACAGTTCAGTGACAAGGCTGATCCGCCGCGGTCGACCCTCGCTGACTACATCGATCTGCCCACCGTCTACGGCGCCGGACGACTCGATCGCGACAGCGAAGGACTGTTGATCCTGAGCGAAGACACATCGCTGCGAACCGTGCTGACCGAGCCCCGTCATGCAACGCCGCGCACGTATTGGGCACAGGTCGAGGGTGTGCCCGACGACCGAGCGATCAACGACCTCTGCACGGGCGTTTCCATCAAGGGCAAACGAACGTTTCCGGCGCAGGCCCGTCGCCTCGACGCTGCGCCAGATCTGCCCGACCGTTCGGTTCCGATTCGGGTTCGCAAATCGATTCCTGACTCATGGATCGAACTGCAGCTCACCGAGGGACGCAACCGTCAGGTTCGCCGGATGACCGCAGCGGTCGGCCATCCAACACTTCGGCTCGTGCGGTGGTCGATAGGACCCATCACACTCGACGGTCTCTCCCCCGGCACGCACCGCAAACTCGAATCCGACGAAATTGCACTGTTGACTGGCGGCTGAGCTGCTGTCGCGCATCTGATCGGCTGGGTCGGCGCTGAATAAGGGATGCCTGGAATAATGTCTCGCTACGAATAACCTCGTCACATGCCTATGCAGCTACCCGACTCCGTTGATACCGCCATTGTCGGCGCGGGAGTGGCGGGCATGGCGTGTGCCCGCAGACTGATGCAGGCAGGTCAGTCGGTGGCTGTGATCGAGGCTTCAGACGGTATTGGCGGCCGCGTTCGCACCGATGTCGTCGACGGCTACCGGCTCGATCGCGGATTTCAGGTGCTTCTGACCTCCTACCCCGAGGTCAAACGCACGCTCGATCTCGATGGGCTCGAGTTGGGGCTGTTCACGCCTGGCGCACTGGTGTGGATCGACGAGGGGTACGAAGTTGGCGACCCATTCCAGGATCGATCCGCCCTTCTCGAGACGATCAAGAGCCCGGTGCTGCCTTTTGCCGACAAGTTGCGGGTGCTGCGGCTGCGCAGCAAGGTGCGACGGGGTGAAGCCCGTCGTCTGTTCGGCAAACCCGAACAGACGACCGCCGAACGACTCGACTCGCTCGGCTTCAGCGACGATGCCGTGACCCGGCTGCTCGGCCCGCTCTTCAGTGGCATCCAACTCGACCGCGAGCTGAACACGTCGAGCCGCATGTTCGACATCATCTTTCGATGCCTCAGCGAGGGCGCCACCGGCATTCCCCGCCTCGGCATCGGAGCGATTTCCGATCAGCTTGCCTCCACCATTCCTGATGACAGTTTTCTGCTCGATACGGCTGCGACCGCGGTGACGGCGACCGCAGGCCAAACCGCGAGCGGCACGATAAACGCCGACAATGTCGTCGTCGCGACCGACGGCCCGACGGCCGCCAAACTGCTCGACCTCGACGACCCCGGATCAAATCCGGTGTCGTGTGTCTGGTTCAGCGCCGATATCCCACCCACGACGTCACGATCGATCGTGCTCGACGGAACCAACAGCGGTCCGGTGGTAAATCTTGCGGTGATGACCAATGTCTCACCCAGTTACGCACCGGCCGGGCGCCACCTGATAGCAGCGGCATGTCCTGGAACCCTCTCGCCCGACCTGGGCGCCCAGGCCTCGACTCAGCTCCAGGCTTGGTTTGGCGCACAAGTCACCGACTGGACCCTGCTGCGGGTCGACCAGATTGCGCACGGACAACCACTGCAGGCGCCTCCGCTGCGGCCGCGTCAGCGGGTCCGACTGGACGATGGACGATGGGTGTGCGGCGATCACCGCGACACGGCATCGTTGCAAGGCGCCATGTTCTCGGGCCGCCGAACTGCCGAGGCCATTCTCGGCTTGCCCCGGGCGCAGGCAGCGTACTGAAGTCAGTAGCTTCGCGATCAGCCGAGGTCTCGTGTGGTCAGGCCTTGGGCTTCAGAGCGTCAGAAAGCGCCTCAAGTCGTTGCGTCCATTCGCCTTCGACCGAGTGGATCCACTGCTGAACTTGACCCAACGGTTCGAGTGCCGCTTCGTAGCGCGTCTCCCGGCCCACGCGGGTGGGTGTGGCCATGCCGGCATCGGCGAGCACGCCAAGGTGTTTCGCTACCGCCTGGCGGCTGATCGATAGGTCTGACGCCAAGCTGGTTGCGGTGAGCGGTCCGCTTTGAGCAAGTTGGACATACAAATGGCGTCGAGTGGGATCGCCAAGTGCAGCAAAGATCTGGTCGCTCATGTCAGAGATTCAGCGACGTGGCGCCGACATCACCGGCGCATGCTTCAGTGACACGCCCAACAGTGCATGACGCCAAGCCCACTCGAGACCAAACGCAGCCAAGCTCGGTGCCGCACAACTGCTCACGGCCACGGCCGGCAGAGATGCACTGGTCGACAGTGGCACCTTCGCCACTGGCCTTGTAGGGCGAGATTCCACCACCGTGACGCGGGTGCCGGTGTGAGAAGGCGCGAGCGAGATGGCCACCCGAGTCGAATGTTCGGGCTGCGTCTCGGGCCACCAGGTGTACCCCAGCCGTTTCAGCGGGGTCACCTCGTCGAGGAAGCCGCGCTTGTGCTGACCCGTGACGATGTCGTGCACGTGCAGTTCTTCGCCAGGCGCAGAGCCAATGGTAGAACCGGCGCCGATCCAGCTCGCCAACCCGTCATCGGTGGTGAGCGCATGCCATACCGACTCCAAATCGGCGTCTATGTCGACTTCGACGATCGCCTCAGCCGGCGGCAGGATTTCCACGGTGTCGTTCTGCATCCAACCACCATACACGCAACCATTAGGTTGCATGTAACGCGCCACTACGCCATACTCCAACACGCAACCACGGGGTTGCATATACCGGCACGCAATCGTGCACCGGAGGAGTGACCGTGAACTATTTGGTACCAACAGTGATCGAACAGACCAGCCGAGGCGAACGAAGCTTTGACCTCTATTCACGTCTGCTGTCAGATCGGGTCGTGTTCCTCGGCACCGAGATCGATGACGCTAGCGCCAATCTGATCATTGGCCAGTTGCTGCATCTCGAGTCGCAGGATGCTGACGCAGACATCAAGCTCTACATCAACTCCCCCGGCGGCTCGGTGACTGCGGGCTTCGGCATCTACGACACGATGCAGTACGTGAAACCCGACGTCTCAACGATCTGTGTCGGTCAGGCGGCGCCGTGGGCCGCGGTGCTGCTTGCGGCCGGCACACCGGGCAAACGGCTCACCCTGCCCAATGCCCGAGTCCTCATCCACCAACCGCACGGCGGAGCGCAGGGCCAGGCGACCGACATGGAGATCCAGCTCGAAGAAATGCGTCTGTCACGCCTGCGAATCGAGCAGTTGTTGTCGAATCACACCGGACAACCGATCGAACGTGTCTCGGCCGACATCGAGCGCGACTTCATCGTGCGAGGCCAAGATGCCGTCGACTATGGGTTGGTTGACGAGGTGATCACCTACCGCGAGACCGCTGCGGTGCCAGCAACGACGCCAATGACGCCTGGTTATGCCGCCTCGCCCAGCCCCGAACTGGTCTTGGACTGACCGCGGCGATGCTGGAGGCTCTGGGAGCTCAGACCAGGCGAGCTTGGGCCTTGGGACGTGAGTACGCGATCCACAGCCCGCCGATCAGCGATACGAGTCCACCGACCAAGACCAGCCACAGCCCGATTCGTGATCCGACTTCGGGCGCCTCGAAATCAGAGGCGCCAACGATGAGGCTGGACGGGTCCGCGATTTTGACAAGCGCAGCTACCGATGTGGCGGCGCCAAACGCAGCAAGAAACAGCGCTTCGGGATCGCTGAACGGATTCCAGAAATAGCCGAGCACGCCGAGCGCAGCGATTGCGACGCCGGCAATCATTGCCGACAGCCCCCAGCCCCCGGCGTCGAGGCCCGAGATCGAGGTCGCATCGCCCG
This sequence comes from Acidimicrobiales bacterium, assembly GCA_041688925.1. Classification (GTDB taxonomy): domain Bacteria; phylum Actinomycetota; class Acidimicrobiia; order Acidimicrobiales; family UBA10347; genus UBA10347. The sequence continues at coordinate 3,936 of JBDNHG010000477.1, forward strand.
ACCGGTTGGCAGCGCTCACCCCGGCCCACTCCAAAAAGGATGCGACGAGAATCAAGCCACCGAAGCCGGCGATGATCAGATACAGCGGCGTTCGCAGCGCAACCGGTGCGTCGCGATCATCTAGGTCGGCCATCGTCTGAACATCGGTGATACTCACGAGTCGAATCGTAGTCCGACTCTGGCCGCATGACCGCGAGCCATGGCCGACAGCCCAGATCAACAAACGCGAAGAAGCCCCGGGCAATTTGCCTGGGGCTTCTTCGTTAAATGTGTGTTCTTCTTAAGGGAAGACCTCTGTCACACCCTTAGGTGCTGGAGAGGCCGGCCTCTGTCTTTCACGTCAAGCGGGACAAGCTCTCGACAACAGTGGGCCGGGGTGAAGTGGCAGAATTTACCAACCAGTCCAGCGGCTAGCTAGTAGCCACTCACCTCCGAAGTCCCAAGCGAACATCTAGATGGTTCTTTAATTTGGACCACCTCCTTTCCTCGGTAAAGAAAGTAAATCACACTTCGCGACCCCTGTGCATGCAGTTTCCGCCGATTTTCTCAGAGTTCACAATTGGGCCACTGATCGGGCCTCGCTGTCACTCCTCTTCGGAGGAATCCAACACCACCGACGGACCCAGCGCTCCGATCGATGCCAGGTACTGATTGCTCAACTCGAGCACGACAACAACATCGACCGGGGCGGTGTCGTCGCCAACATCGGTGAGCCGCTGCAGAACAAAGTCGACGGCCTCATCCTCGTGGGCTACCACTGTTTCGCCTTTGGCTGCGGCCATCATCGCGATGTCATCGACGCCGCCATACGTTGCCATGCCAGCGCGTCGCAAGAACGCCAGGTGCAGCCCCAGCAGATAGTTCAGCTGATCACGGTCGAGCCGTGCGTTTACCTTGTAGGGAAGCCGCCCGGCAGCGAAGTCAGCGGCTGCTTCGATGTCATACACCGCTGCAGCTTCGGTCACGCTCAGGCGCGTCGTGACCCACCACCAACTCGTGGCGGCACAACCAACAATGATTACGACCGCAAGCGCAATGAAGAAGAACACGGCTCCTGTGTAGCTCGGCGGCACGCCAAAAAGGCGAATGGCCCTCACCGAAGTGAAGGTCATTCCCAAATACTCATGCTGCACTAGCAGAGCTTGCCGAGCAAAGGCGGACTACTCAGATTCCAACAAACTCACCAGGACCGTAGAGCATTCAGCTCGGACAGTGTTTGCGGAGCAAAGGCGGGCTACTCAGATTCCGATGCGCTGAGCGAGCAGCTCACGGTGGTACGTCGGGTCACCGAAGAGCAGTTCAGAGCTCTTGGCCCGCTTGAAGTACAAGTGAGCTGGGTGTTCCCAGGTGAAGCCGATGCCGCCATGGATCTGGATGTTCTCGGCAGCAGCGTGGAAGTATGCCTCGCTGCAATATGCCTTGGCCAGGCTGGCGACCGACGGCAGCTCGTCGTTGAGCTCGCTGGCGGCCCAGCCGGCGTAGTACGCAGCTGACTTGGCTGATTCGACCTCGAGCAGCATGTCGGCGCACTTGTGCTTGATGGCCTGGAAGCTGCCGATCGGACGACCGAACTGCACGCGAACCTTGGCGTAGTCGACGGCCATGTCGAGACACATCTGAGCGCCACCGACCTGCTCGGCGGCAAGACCGACCGCAGCAAGATCGAGAACTCGCTCGAGGATTTCCCAGCCGCCGCCGTCGGTGCCGACGAGGGTTGCAGGGGTGTTGTCGAATGTGAGGCGAGCTTGTTTGCGGGTCTGGTCCATGGTGGCCAGGCTCTCGCGGGTGAGGCCCGAAGCTTCGCCATCGACGGCGAAGATGCTGACGCCGGCATCGGTGCGAGCGGCAACAAGGATCAGGTTGGCGATGTGGCCGTCAAGGACGTACATCTTGGTGCCGCTGAGGGTGAAGCTGTCACCGCTGCCGCTGGCTTTCATGGCAATGCCGTCGGCATTCCACTTGCCGCTCTCTTCGCTGAGAGCGAGCGTTGCGATGGTCTCGCCGCTGGCGATACCCGGCAGATGTGCCGCTTTGGCTGCATCGTCACCACTGTGGATGAGGGTGTTGGCGCCAAGCACGACCGTTGAGAAGAACGGAGCGCACAACAGCGAACGTCCCATCTCTTCGAGGATGATGATGAGCTCGACATAGCCGAAGCCCTGGCCACCATTTCCCTCGGGGATGATCAGCGATTGCAGACCGAGCTGCTCAGCCATCTGTGACCAGACC
>JBDNHG010000478.1:0-5370 GCA_041688925.1 Acidimicrobiales bacterium
CCCGAGCGGATAGAGAATCAACGAGCCTTGTTCGGCCAAAATATTGCCGCCTGACAAGGTGGTCACCGGCTTGAGGTCTTCGCCGATCTGCCATGTGGCTTGAGCATATTTGGCGGTCTCGAGACCGTGATCGAGCTGGTTGTACCGGGCCAGCACCAACACGATCAGCAGCCCCATGTGGAGGATGGCGACGCCGTAGGGCAACCAACGGTCATAGGTCGGGGTATCAATGCGGCCTTGCAACCGCAGGACGAAGCGGTCGATACGGTCCCATACCCGTTCGAGTCCGGTGCGGACTCGGCCAAGGGCGGGCAGCGTTGAGATTGTGCTGCTCACAGCAGCGTCTCTTGGCCGTCGGCCTGCGCTGTGGCGTCGGCGGCGAGGCTCTGCTCGGTCATTGGGGCGACTTCATCCATGAGCTGTGCGCCTGTGCTGCGCGAGTTGTTGACGGCCGTGCTTACAGCGTAGATGGTGAAGAGCTCAGCTGGCGGCGCGTCGATCGAAGCGAGCAGCGAGGCAGCATCGAGGTTGGTCGGGTCGAGCCACAAATCCCATTGCGACGGAGGAATCATGATCGGCATGCGATCATGTATTGGTTGCATTGCGCTGTTCGCCGGCCCGGTGAGAATTGTGCAGCTACGAATGCGGCTGCCGTCGCCGTCGGGGTCTTTCCACGACTCGAACATGCCGGCAAACGAGAACGGGGCACCATCGTTGCGCTGGATGCACCACGGTTGTTTGCGGGGCTTCTTGGCATTGGGATCGGTCACCGACGTCCACTCATAGAAGGCATCGGCAGGGATGAGACATCGGTGTTTCTGGATTGCATTGCGGAACGCGCTCTTCTCGGTCACTGTTTCGACTCGAGCGTTGATCATCTTGTTGCCGATCGACGCTGATTTTGCCCAAAAAGGGATGAGTCCCCATCGCATGAGATCGAGATGTCGAGTTTCGTCCTTGCTGATAATGACCGGCACGTCGACGGACGGAGCCACGTTGTAGTTTGGCTCGGTCAAGGTCTCGGCAACCGTCGTCGCTCCAAAGCAGTCAGCTATCTCACCCGGAGAAGCAGCAGACACGAACCGGCCACACATCGATGCCGAGAGTACTACTCACGTTGCACAACGGTGCGACAGCAGCTGGCTTGTCTTGGTAGGGCGCCGTTGACACATATCGGGTAGCGTCGATTTCTATGCCGAAAAACGTCCAAGTGGTGCTCTCGGAAATTCCATCTACCAAGCTCACACCTGCGAACTTCGAGGTCCGCGGCGCCGAGGTGCCAACGCCATCGCCAGGCCAGGTCGTCGTGCGAATCGAAGCAATCACTATCGGCGCCGGCCAGCGCGCTGGTCTGCAAGGTTCGGCCAGCTACGCCGGAGCACCTCAAACCGACAGGGTGATGAGCGGCTCGGGTGTCGGGCGTGTCGAGTCGAGTTTGCACCCCGACGTGGCGGTCGGCGACCGTGTGCTCGGGCAGACCGGTTGGCAGCAGGTGGCTGTCCTCGACGGCAACAGCATCACGCGTGTGCGTGCAGACGGTGATGCCGCTACCCAACTCGGTGCGCTCGGAACCAATGGCCTCACCGCGTACTTTGGACTGCTCGAGATTGGTGACCCGGCGCCGGGTGAGACCGTGGTCGTGTCTGCGGCCGGGGGTTCGGTCGGACACATCGTTGGCCAAATCGCCAAGATCAAGGGCGCCCGCGTCGTCGGTGTGGCCGGGTCCGACGCAAAATGTCAGTCACTGATCGACGACCTCGGGTTCGATGCTGCGGTCAACTACAAATCTGAATCGTTCCGAGACGACTTCAAGGCCGCCACGCCCGATCGCATCGACGTCTATTTCGACAACACCGGCGGCGACATCCTGCAAAGCGCGCTGTTTCGGATGAACACACACGGCCGCATCGTGTGTTGCGGCGCTGTCAGCCAGTACGACACCGCCACGCCTGGTGCCGGTCCCCGTGGCGTGCCAGGACTGCTCGTGAACAACCGGGTGCGCATGCAGGGATTCCTGATCTTCGACTTCGCCGAGCGTTTCCCGCAGGCACGCGACGAGATCAGCGGCTGGATCGACGCTGGTCAGCTCGTCGCTCGCACGACGGTGTACCAAGGACTCGAGACCGCGCCCCAAGCATTCGTCGACCTGCTCGCCGGCCGCACGACCGGCACCACCATCGTCACCATCTGACCAATCTGGTCATGCCGTTGCCGCTCGTGCGCCATCGTCGTGTGTGACTGGTGACTTCGAACCGGCCAGGGCCACTGGCACTAGTTTGTAGACATGACTCGTCCTCCCAGCTGGTTCACCGGAGCGGTTGCCAACAGACCCACCACTCGTTCCGTCGAGGTTGATGGTTGCCCGATCAACTACTTGACGTGGGGCGACCCGTCACTCCCCTGCTTGTTGCTGTTGCACGGCGGCGCGGCCCACGCCCATTGGTGGTCGTTTATCGCCCCGCAGTTCACCCAGCACTACTTCGTGATCGCCCCTGATCTGTCGGGTCACGGCGATAGCGGGCACCGCGAGAACTACTCGATGGAGCAATGGGCCGACGAGGTCATGGCCATAGCCAAAGACGCCGGGTCGCAGCCCGAACCAATCGTGGTCGGCCATTCAATGGGTGGCCACGTAGCAATCGCTATCGCGGCCCGGTTCGGTCATGACCTGGCCGGCGCCATCGTCATCGACGCGCCCGTGAGCGCTCCCGATCCTGAGTCCGAGGAGGGCGAGCGGGGCCGCATGTTCAAGAACCCGAAGACGTACCCCGATCTTGAAACTGCCCTCGATCACTTCTTTCTGATGCCGCCTCAGCCGAACGAGAATCCGTTCATCGTCGACCACATCGCACGTCACTCACTCAAGCAAACCGCCGACGGCTGGACGTGGAAGTTCGACCGCAATGTATTTGCCCGTGAGCGTTACCAGACCAACGATTATCTCGAACGAGCGACCTGTCGGCTTGCGCTCATGCACGGCCAGCTGAGCGATCTGGTCACCCCCGCGGTGCAGGCACACATGGAACAACTGACCGGGCGCAACGCGCCGATGATCGAGATTCCACAGGCCTATCACCACATTCCGCTCGACCAGCCGCTTGCGTTGATCGCCGCAATCAGAGCAATCCTTGCTGTTTGGGATCACTCGGTCGACAAGAAGCGCCTGCGTGATATGACCACATAAGGCGCCATACTCGCCGTCAGGTGATCAACGGTCGCCGAGAGAGTGGCGCAGTACAAGCTGACTGCAGCGCTGTGACTTGTGACCGCGAGTGCAAGTACGTCCGGGGTGCAGCACTAGCGTTTCCCGATGGCTATCACCGGGGACATACGTCGCGAGATCCCCGGCGACGAGAAGTCGCCCAAACGTGCCATTGGGCCTCGAGGTGCCATGGGGCCTCGGGAACTACTCCTGATGATCTCGGCGATAATGGCACTGATGGCGCTGGCCATCGACCTGCTGTTGCCGGCCTTCGACGAAATTCGCGAGGCCTTTGGCCTCGACCCCGACTCGACACAGGTCTCACAAGTCATCACCGTGTTCTTTCTCGGGCTGGCCGTGGCACAGCTCGTGTGGGGCCCGCTCGCTGACCGCTATGGCCGCAAGGCGATTCTGTACGCCGGAATCGCTGTCTACGTTGCCGGGGCGATCGGGTCGGCACTAGCTCCGAGCCTGAACTGGCTGCTCATCGCTCGATTCATCTGGGGCGTCGGAGCTGCCGGAGCTCGTGTGGTTGCCACAGCAATCATCCGAGACAGCTTCGAAGGCACCCGCATGGCCAAGGCCATGTCACAGATCATGGCCGTATTCGTCATGGCGCCGGTCTTCGCTCCATCGATCGGCGCCGGCCTGATCGTGTTGTTCTCGTGGCGATCCCTCTTCTGGTTCTGTGTCATCTGGGCAGTACTCATCGCTCTGTGGAGCCTCCGCCTGCCCGAGACCCTCGAGCCCGAGAGTCGCCGACCCCTCGAGTTTCGTTCCATCACTGCCGGATTCGGTGACGTGCTTCACCACCGACTCACGGCTGGCTACACCTTGTCGTCGCTGTTCCTTCAGGCCGTCTTCACCGCCTATCTCGGCAGCAGCGAGCGACTCATCTCCGGCGTCTTCGGACGCGGTGCGCAGTTCCCACTGATCTTCGGCGCGGTCGCAATCCTTTTCGCCGTGGGCGCAGTGATCAACGGCCAAATCGTTGGCATCTTCGGCATGGAACGCCTCATCCATGTGATGCTCGGCGGCGTGCTCACCGTGTCGATGCTTCTGGTTGCGCTCAGCGTCGTCTCGGATGGCGAGCCGAACTTCTGGCTCTTCATGCCGTTGCTGGGCGTACTGCTCGCCATGTTCATGTTCATCATGCCGAACCTCAACACCGCGGCACTCGAACCCATGGGCCATGTCGCCGGAACTGCGTCATCGTTGACCGGCGCTGCCCGTGTCGCCGGCGGCGCAATTTTGGGCGCCGTCGTCGACAGTCAGGTCAGCGACAAAACAACACCATTTGCCATAGCGATCGTCATCTTCACGGTCGGCGCCATCGCTTCTGTCGTCTGGGCCGAGCGGGGCAACGCAACCAACAGCGTGACAACCAATCAATCTGCAGCGGTTCCTGCGGCCTAGCGAATCGATTCGGTATACCGTTCCGAGATGCCCCTCGCCGACGCACTCGTACGAAGCGACACCTACTTCACCTCGGGTGGGTTGCAACGCGACCTCGCCCGTCGCGTAGCTATACAAACCGAAAGCCCCGACGTCGCTCGGCGACCCGAGCTCTACCGCTATCTGCGTGACGAGCTCACGCCCACGCTGCAATCGCTCGGGTTCATGTGCCAGGTGCACGAAAATCCCGCAGCCGATGGGTGCCCATTTCTTGTCGCCCACCGACATGAGTCCAACGATGCACCAACGGTCATGTCCTATGGCCATGGCGATGTGGTTCTCGGCTACGACGACCAATGGCGAGATGGCCTCAGTCCATGGAACCTGGTCGTCGAGGGCGACCGCTGGTATGGCCGAGGCACCGCCGACAACAAGGGCCAACATTCGATCAATCTCGCAGCAATGCGCCATGTGCTCGAAACGCGCGGTGCTCTTGGATTCAACGCTGTTCTACTGTTCGAGACCGGCGAAGAATGTGGCTCGCCCGGACTCAAGCAGTTCTGCTCCGAGAACGCCGATCTCTTCGCCGCCGACGTATTCATCGCTTCGGACGGGCCCCGGCTCAAAGCTGACACGCCAACGGTATTCATGGGATCGCGCGGCGCATACAACTTCACCATGCGACTGGTGCTGCGCGATGCAGGTCACCACTCGGGAAACTGGGGTGGCCTGCTCTCGAATCCTGGTGTGATTCTTTCGAACGCGCTCGCCTC
>JBDNHG010000479.1:0-6153 GCA_041688925.1 Acidimicrobiales bacterium
CCCGGGCAGACGCGATCGCTGCATCAGGATCGGTGCGCCGGCTGCCGCCATCGATCAGGCGGTGTCCGTTGGCAGCATCGACGACTCGCGATGCAGCGCTCGCCACCGCGCAGTCGTGATTGAGCACCGAGAGCAGCACCGTTTCGAGCACGACACATTCGGCGAAGCTGCCCTCGACCGTGAGTACAGGGCTGTAGGGGAAGTAGAGTTCGCCATCGGCGTAGCCGGTTACGTCGCCTTGGAAGTGGTAGTTAGCGAGCCATTCGGTCATTGGCCCCGACGAGACAACACCGGCCGACACCAGGTGCGTGATCACCTCATCGCTGAACCGGAAGTTCCCGATTGCATCGATCACCCGGTTCATGCCGGCAACGACGCCGTAGGCCCGGCCAGCGGGAAGCCGCCGGGTGAACACCTCGAACACCGAATCGCGATGAGCGACTCCAGACTCGAGCGCCGATGCAACCATCGTGAGCTCGTAATGATCGGTGTGTAGTGCGGTAGCAACGCCTTGATCCACACGGCAACGCTAGTCGGCGCCGCTTGCCTCGGTTCATTGCGTAGGCCGCAGTCGAGCGGTCACCTGGCACGTCCGCTCTCCGCTCGGCGCGGTCAGGCCTCCTCTTCGAGCGCGGCGATGACCGACGCTGCGGTTCGCTCGATACGGGCCAGCATCGACGCCGACGGGGTGACTCGTCCGTTGCGATAGGTGCTGAGCCGTGATGCGCTCGTGCCCACGAGGCGGGCGAACTCGCCGCCCGACATGCCGCTTTGCTCGACCGCAGCCCGGATGCGTGCAGCGATCTCTTCGCGTTCGAGCTCTTCGGTGGCACGCCGTGCGTGTTTGATGCCCAACCGAAACAGCGTCGACACACCGTCGGGTTCGCGGTAGGTGAGGTAGTGCTCGACCGAGCGGGCAACCTCACCCCACGGTGATGCCTTGATCGCACCCCAGATGGGCTGCCAGTCTGCGACCAAGCCTCGGTCGATCGCCGTGACGAGCGCCTCATAGGGCCAGGTGGCGACATCGTCGTCGGGTGAGGCATCGACATTGCGGAATTGCAGCGTCATCAGGCGGCCCCTGCCAATTCGAGAGCCAACTGTTGACATGCCTGGACCACCGCGCCCCAGTCTTGCCACCGCTCAGCGAGCCCCTTGTAGCGGGTCAACTCGGCGATCACCCGCGTATCGCGAGGTGCTGGTTCAGCCAACGCAACGACCAGCGATGTCAGCACCGAACCATGCTGCTCGGACCTGTCCGCGTAGTAGTCGTCGATCTTGGCCAGAGTTTCGACTGCTCGCTCTGGGCCCAGATGTTCGGCCAGCGCCACGACGTCGAGATAGTCACGCACCATGTTGCGTTGCACAACCAGGTACGCCTTGATGCGAAGCGCTTCGGGGCCGGTCGGCGCCACCACTGTCGCGTCGCCGTCGAGTTGCACGGTCAACGTCTCGAGCGGCCGGGTGCGACGCATCTGGCGCAGCCCCGCCTCGACGCCGCCCAGCGATCCCATGATCGTGAACGAGGGCTTGGTCGCCCGTACCGATGTCGCCCACCCCTCGGTCGCCTCGACAGCGTCGAGCACGAACTCGTAGCGGTCGACCAGATCTGCGAGCACATGATCATGATCGAACGAATCGAGATGACCAGCATGCAACGCGGCGGCAGACCCGCCAACCAGCACTGCATCGGGCACGACCTGCTGCAATCGAGCCGCAGACGCGAGCACCCGCTGCAGCACCGGACTCACATCATCACGGCCACTCGGATCCATGAAGTTATCATATCCGATAAGACCTGCGTGGTCGAGTGGCAAAGCGCGTGGCCAGCCAGCTGCATTCGATCCCAGGCTTCGGGACCACTGGTTGGAACTGGGTGGCTCTCTCGTGGGCCAAGACGTTGAGAACAAGCTCAACAGCTTCCGATTCGAATGCGCCGGCTGTGACATAGCGATTCTCCGCGCCGCCCAGTGCCACTCGAATGATGCGTTGCTAGGTGCTGGCTGACGGTCGGTCTTCGCCTTGGGTCACCAGGACCAGTGTGTCTTCCGCCGCGACCTCGGCGTGTGTCTCGTCAGTCCGGCGACCCTGTCGTGATCGCCAACGACGCATCTTCGATCGTCATCGGATCGCAATAGGGTGCAAACGTGAGCCACGACACGCGTGTTGGCTCCTCAGCAGTCATACTGCTGAGCCCTTGTGACGGGCAGAGCAGTGCAGCGGGTGAGCGTCACCGCTTGTCGAGCGAGTGCGTCCTATCACCAGTTGGCCTTTTCGAAGAACCCGGTTGACTCATCAAACATCAGAGCAAACGGGGAATGGGTGATCCCTAGGCGATCAAGCTCTTGGACGAACTCGCCAGGGTAGAAGACCTGCGGTACGAGTTTGGAATGAGGCAGCGTAAAGACCTGCCTGCGAGGGAGCCGGTTCGGGTCGAATCGATACTCCGCTGTCAGACCAAACCCGTCTGGCTTGGTGATGGTGCGCACGTCGCTGGCGAGCGCGTCGACGATGTTCAGACATCGAAAGACGCGCATCAAGCCTAACTCGGTCTCACAATCATGGAACTCGCCAAACGGAGCGAGCAGCGGCTCAATCCATTCTTTGACCTACGCACGAAACGGCAGCAGTGCCGCTCCACAGTTCGGGATATCGAGCCGGTCCCAGTCAACCGATGTCCGAAAGCTCCTGTGCAACATCGGGAAGCTCTCTATCGGCAAGCCGTCGTTCACCTCAAGCGGCGCCCTCGCGTCATTCGGCAACACAAGGGACTGATAGCCCACCGCTTCACGCCGAAAATCACGGCTCCAAACCCTCGCCCCCGCAATCACCTCTGCCTCTGTCATCGCCATTTGCTCAGTTCCCATTCGTTGCTACCCCGCCCTCGTGGCCGAACCGTCGAGGAATCGAATATGGGACGAGCTCAAGAATCGTCCCGCTCTCCAAATGATGTCACGCGTAGCCCACCCTGAAGTCGCTTCGCTAACGCGAGGCAACGACGCAAGTGTTTGTTAGCTATCGGGCTCGAGCGGAGCGAGGAAGAGCTCGGTGTTGGACTCGCGTTCGCACTGCCAGGTTGGTCCGCCGGTGCGATCGATGATCGCCTCGATCTCGGTGACCGAGGTCGCCCATGATGCTTCACGCCTGGTCGATTCTGCGAACACCAGGCCGACGAGCCGACCCTGGTCATCCAGCACCGCGGCACCGCTGTCGCCGCCAGTGATATCGACACTCAGCTCGTAGCCGCTGCGGGCCGTCGTCTCGGTCAGGTCACCGATGGCCTCGGTCGTGAGCCGCACCCGACGGATCACTTCCCCATCGATCGTTCCGCTCGCAGCGCCGGCCAACATGCGCACATGGTCACCGGGTTGCGCTGGTCGCATGTCGACCGCTGACGCAGTCACGCCAGGAATCTCGAGTAGCGCCAGATCTCGTTCGAGGTCGAGGTATCGCACCGCTGGACGATGCCAGACGCCGGTCGAATCGCGCACGGCGAAGTCACGCGTTTCATAGACAGCGTGAGCAACGGTGACGACGAGTCCGTCGGCGATGACGAAGCCCGAGGCCGTTGCCTGCACGCTTGGTTGACACGGCAACAACGCGATCATGACCGGCCGCTGCTCCACGTCCGTGATGCTCGGTGCGTTCGATGGTGTCGGCGCCACCACCACGGTGGCCAGCGCAAACGCCAGTAGCAATGCCGACCCCCGCCACCACATGAGCCGGTCAGCGATTGATCGTCAGACCTGTCGGCCAACCAGGCCCAGATAGCGATCGAGGATGGGGGCATCGGCGGCGACCTCGATAACCGGGCCGGTGCGTTCGCTCTTGACCATCATGTCTGAGAGTGGCGCCACGACGTCGTAACACGCTTGAACCAACGAGTCTTCGAGCCCGTGATGCTGCCCTGCTGCTTGGGCGAGGTCCCAGGCGTGGGTGACGGCATCCCACATGACGACGCCGATGAGGTCATCGATGGTCTCGGCCCTGAACCAGAACGGCCCTTGTTGTGCGAGCGCGCCCTGCCTGTCAATCGATTCCAGAAGCGCGTCACGGGTTGCGCGCCAGGTTGCCTTGGGATTGCTCATGTCGGACGGCGTCGTCGGCGGCGTCATCTCGCCGGTTAGAGCCATTGCGGTCACGCCATTGAGCACGGTGCATTGGTGCTCGAGCAGGTCGGTGGCGCTCCAGCCCTCGCAGGGCGTCTCGTTCTGCCACGCCGAAGGGTCCACTCGCTGTACGACCGCATCGAAGGCGTGCACCGCTTGCACGAAGTTGCGCGAATTCTGACTCATGTTGGTTCTCCCCGTGTCTCTAACGACAGCGACACTAATGACAGGGCGACACTACAGGCACGCCGGATGTGACCCCAGCCGGGGCAGCACCTGCGCTCAGCCGATCAGCCACAAGCCGAACGAGAATCGCCCCGACCCCGGAGCCTCGCCCACGATGTACAGGCGTGTGCCATCTCGGCTGACGACGATTCCTTCTGGTTGTTCGAAGCGACCGTCGTCGAAGGTCAGATCGAGAACGCTGCGATGCTCGGTGGTTCCGTCATCGGCGAGGTCGAGCTTGAACACACGTCGGGCCTCATGGCTGAGCACGAGGAACGAGTGCTCGTCGATCGCCCACAGATCCGACACGTCAGACGCGCCAAGATCGAGTGGCAAGACCCGCTCGATATCGCCGGTGCTATTCAGCAACTGGAGCCTCGGCGGCCGCTCGTCGACCACTGCGAAGGCGAAGGCCTCACCCACGGACCGAACGGTGACGCCCTCGAGACCGCTGCCGTTGTCTTCCCGAATGCCGGTGTCGATGGTCTCTCGCAGGTCGGACGGCCCGACCAATGTGGCGTCGTCGTCGATAGTCACGATCTGGAGGCGGCCGTCATTCTCGGTGGCGATGACAAACGTCGACCCCGAGATCCAGGCCAGACCTTCGCCGTCGCCGGCCCCGACGTCGACCGTGATCGTGCGACAAGGCGGTGTGATTGGTTCGCCCGTCGCAGACAGATCGAACTCGAAGAGGTGGTCTCCGTCTTCGGCGATAACCAGACGATTCGTGTCCTCGTTGAGCGCCACGGCCGAGAACTCGGCGGATCCGGTGCCAAGGTCGGTCTCGTCGAACGTGACAAGCGTGAAGTCGGTCCAACGGTCGTCGCCGGAACCCGTTGCTGTCGGTTCTGGTTCGCCTGTCGCAGTCGGTTCGCCTGTCGCAGTCGGCTCGGCACTCGCCGTCGGCTGCGGTACAACCGTCGCCCCCGGATCGGGTTGATCGTTCGCTTCTCGCGCTGTCGGCACAGCTATGGCAGCCGTGGCGGTCGGCAGAGTCGCTGGCCGATCGGCCGTCGCGACAGTGTCGGTCGACGCCGTCGCCAGCACCAAAAGCCAGGCGGCGCCGACCGCAGCCAGGATCGCTCCAAGGATGAGTGTGAGCCGCAGTGCGAGGCGTGGCGTGTTCTGGTCTGGCATGGGTAATTCGACGTACCTAGGTCGCGGTAGCCAATTCTGCCCGGGTCGTTGTCTCTTGGTGCGCCAGCGGCAACGATGGAGGCGTGCGGCAACCGATGCGGAAGGCAACCAACGTACGCGCTCGCTCCGCTTCGGTTGACGGGTCAACCGACGCCGGTGCCTCGCGCCGACAAACTCACAGTACACCAATGCGAATCATGACTCGCCTTCTCGGCGAACGCAAAGGCCTCTTTGCCGGCAATCTGTTCGTCCGGTTGCCTGCTCCGGGGGCGAAGATCAATGTGACCGATGATGCGATGGCGATCAAGGATCTACTGCCGTTCGCCGGCCCGATCCTTCTCGGCATCATCGTCGACCTGCTCAGCGGCAACAGTGGGCGCGACCGCAGCCTTCTTGGCATCGAGCTGAGCCAGAACGACGTCCGTTCGATCGTGATCGTCGCCGCCATCATGGCGATCTTGGCGGTGCTCAAGGCCGTTGTCGGTTACGGATACACCATCATTGCCGCGCATATGGACCGGCACATCGTGCAGGCCGCTCGCCGCGATCTTGCCAACGCCGCCATGCAGATGTCGCTCGACGAACGGCGACGGTTCAACTCAGGCGACCTGCTCGACCGCTGCCTCGCCGATTCCAAGGGGCTTCGCGGGTTCACTCAAGACGTGGTGATCCGCATCATGTC
>JBDNHG010000480.1:0-1762 GCA_041688925.1 Acidimicrobiales bacterium
CCCACCGCAAAGAGATCCTGCGCCAAAGCCGCACCACCTTTCGCCATGTGCTGCACGACGGGTCCTTTGGCGAAGAATGGGTCGACGGTCAGACACCCAACGAGTGGAACCATGTGTTCGCCTCGGTGCAATCACTGGCAGCGAACGGGCTCGAGAACCTGGCTGCTGATCACTTCGATGTGGTGATCGTCGACGAGTTCTACCACGCAGCAGCGTCTACTTATACGCAGGTGCCCGATCGGCTTGAGCCGCGTCACTTGATCGGGCTGACGCGAACGCCCGAGAGGGCGGACGGTCTCGACATCACCCGCTGGTCCGGAGGTCGCACAGCGGTTGAGCCGCCGCTGTGGGATGCCCTGGAACAGCAGCTGGTGGCGCCGTTCGGCTACTTCGGCATCGCCGATGGCACCGACCTGAGCCGCACCAGCTGGAGCGGGGGAGCGCACGCCTACAAGTACTTCGATTACTCCTGACCATTGTCCCGTAGGAAACGGGGAACGGTGAGGGAGATGTCAACCTGTGGGTTCACCGGGCGCAGACGACGCCGTCAGGCACGATCCTTAGCTGGCGACGAGAGTCTTGATGACACGACTGACACTGTCATAGGGTTCGGCGATACTGGAGATGTGTTGCTTCAGACGACAAACAGATATCGCGGGATGTAGTGAATTGGCGACGAGGGCTGGCAGGCAGCGACTACATCTGCAGAGTGAGCCAGCCCGGAAGCTTCGCACGGCCGATGCTGGTCCAGCGGAGTGGCTGCACACGCGACGTGGTGAGAGATCAGTCAGATGAATCGAGAGTAGTGAGCATCAGAACGTGACAAATGCACCGCCAACCGATCGACTGCTCACTCCGTCCAAGATCACAGCATGGCTGGACTGCGCTCACTACCTCTCGCTCAAACACCAGGTTGAGGACGGCAGCCTCAGCGTCGATGCGAGCACATTTGGCGCAATGGCCCGACTGCTGATGGACAAGGGCGAAACCCACGAACATGACTGTCTTGCTGAGTACCAAAAGCAGGGATTGCGAGTACTCGCGGTCTCTAACCGCCGTCGGCACGAGACTTTCGTCGACTGGGTGCAACGAGTCGGTGATCCATTCGACGACGGTTACGACGTCATCTTCCAGATGCCATTCATTCATGACGGAATCCGTGGCATCGCCGACTTCTTGATTCGGGTCGAGGACCCGGTCACGGGAGCCGTCAGCTATGAACCGGTGGATGCGAAACTTGCGCGAACCGCAGCGAAACCCGGCCATGTCCTCCAGCTCTGCTTCTATGTCGATGCTCTTCACGCGGCCACAGGGCAGCGTTGCGAGCACATCCATATTTGGCTCGGCTCGGGTCGGATCGAGACACTGCGCGCCGACGACTTTCGGTCGTATTGGAACCGACTGCGCCAGCAACTAGCGACAGTCCTCGAGGCTGAGCCTGCTGAGGCTAGAACCACGCCGGAACCATGCGACCACTGTGACTTCTGCGAGTTTGCGGAGGTCTGCGAAGCTACCTGGCGATCGTGCGACTCACTTGTCTACGTCGCAGGGATCAGAGCGACGGATCGTGAGGCACTGGCGCAACCTGGGGTGACGACGCTGGCGCAACTCGCAGCTGTCGAGGATCCAATCGAAGGCGTGCGGTCAGAGCGGCTGAAGCAGCTTGTCGACCAGGCGGCCCTTCAGGTGACAGCTAGATCCAATGCGTCCTCGACCCCACCGTTCGAGCCAATCGCTCCGACGGACGATCCGGTATGGGGGC
>JBDNHG010000481.1:0-2502 GCA_041688925.1 Acidimicrobiales bacterium
CACCCGCTGGCGGGCCACCTGGTTCCGAGACAACGTCGACCTGCTGTCGGGTTAACCGGCACTGCGACAATCGGCGGCTGGCCAGGGCTACTGTTTCCTGCGTCCCAAGTGAGTGGAGTGGTGATGAATCCCGATGTCGATGCGCACATCGAGCGGTCCGACAACTGGCCCGACGAGATAGCCGATCTGCGAGAGATTCTCTTGGGCTGTGGCCTCACCGAACACATCAAATGGAACAAGCCCTGTTACAGCAATGACGGCAAGAACATCCTCGTCCTCCAAGAGATGAAGAACTTCCTCGCACTCATGTTCTTCAAAGGGGCATTGCTCAAAGACCCCGACGACGTGCTCGAATCGCAGGGCCCAAATTCGCGGTCGGCGAAACGCATCTGCTTTCGATCGACCGAAGACGGCGACAGGCTTGGCGACATCGTCACCGCCTATGTCGCCGAGGCGATAGAGGTCGAGGAAGCCGGGCTCGAGGTCGGGCCCGCGCCCGCGCCGGTATTCGTCGACGAGCTCAAGGCTCAGCTCGACAATGACGCCGAATTCAAAGCGGCGTTCGAGGGGCTGACCCCAGGTCGCCAGCGCGAGTACAACCTGCATTTCTCGTCGGCCAAGCAGGCCAAGACCCGTGAGGCACGGGTCGAGAAGTACACGCCAAAGATCCTGGCCGGCAAAGGATTCCGCGACCGCTGAACCGAGCACTGTGCACCGAACAAAGCCACGGTTGACCGAGAACGCGTTCGCCTAACGCGACCCGCTCCCGCTGGCGTAGACGTTCGCGAGAATTCGCTAGGCCCCTTATTCGAAGGTCTTGAGCGAAGCTTCGAGGGCGTCTGGCATCAGGTCGAGAACATTGCGGCTGACCCATTGACCACCGTGGCGGAACCAAATAGTCGCATGTGGCACGAGCTCGCTCAGGACCTGGCGACACGCACCACACGGCGTGCAATCGACGAGGTCAGGACCGACGACCAGGATTTCGCTGACAAGCGACGGGTCAACCCCTGCCGAGATGAGAACACCTATCGCTACCCGCTCTGCACAGTTCGAGAGCCCGAACGAGACGCTCTCGATGTTGCATCCGGTGTAAACGTCACCCGCTGCTAGCCGGATCGCGCAGCCCACGGAAAAGCCCGAGTATTTCGAGCGCGAGTTCAGCTGCACCTGCAATGCAGCTTCGATCAGATCCTCGTTCGGATTCACGCTGTTCCTGTCCATACCCCGATACTGGTGGCGAGAGAGTAGCGCGTTCCTGATGGCTGGCCCGAACGACCCGCGACCTGTGGCGGTGCAGCACTGAGACCAGCTCGACAACCATGATGCTGAAGGCTCGTGACTCAGCTGAGTTCGGCGACCTTGGCTATGCGGTGTTCCGCCATCGCTGCGACCATGGATGCCTCGTCCGGATAGGCCGCAGGATCCACACGATCGAGCCGGAATGGTGTCGGGTCGGTAAAGGGTGTCTCCTCCATGATGAGTTGGGCAACAAGCTTGCCCATGCCAGGTCCGTGGGTTATGCCCGACTCGTTGTCTCCAGCGATGGCCCAGAGACCGTCGATGCCTGGCACCGCACCAACGTAGAGCCCACCATCAGCGGTGTAGACCGGGATGCCTTGGATGGTTTCGACCGCAGCAAGCCCGGCGAGGACCGGGAAGACTTCGGCGATCTCCTCCTGAGATGCGTACTGCGCGTCGATCAACTCGGTTGAGACGGGGCGTTCGTATCCGAACTCGAGTCCCGATTCCTGCAGCGCCGACAGGAGCCCATATGCGAAGCCGCCACCCCACGAGAATCCACCATGCAGCTCTCGCAGCCACAGGCTGAGCTCGGGGCATTGCACCGTCGACATAAACGGCGACAAGCCTGCTGGTTCGGACACGAAGCGGGTCGCAACCATGGGGATGAGTGGGAGGCTGCAATCAACCGACTCGAGCAGCGTTTGGGTCCACGCCCCCGCCGCGATCACGACGGTCGACGCGTCGATCGTCCCATCGTTCGTCTCGACTCCGATGACCGAGCCATCGACGATGCGCACACCGGTTGCGGGTGTCTGCCAATGGAACTGCACTCCCGCATCCTCGAGACGCGAGATGATTTCCTGCTGAGCGAGCGCCGTGGTGAGCTGAATCGCGTCGGGCATGTACACGCCACCCACAACGGCTGCTGGATCAACTGCTCCCAGCATCACCTCTGCCACACCGTCCGCGTCGAGCAGGCGTGTGCCCGTGGAGGCTTGGGGATGCCGCAAGATGCCGTCTGCCAAAGTGTCGAGCATGGTCGGGGTGCGGGCGAGCACCACGTTTCCGTTACCTGCGAATTCGAGGTTTACTCCGGACTCGTGCATACCGCGGTAGAACGTCAGGCCGTAGTCCTGCAGCGCGATGGTGCACGCACCAAGCCGGCGGTTGTGATCGGCGCCGAAGCGTGCCACGAAACCAGCACCGGCCGGCGTCGTGCCGCCCAGCGGTTCACCGGCGTCGATAACGACGACGTCA
>JBDNHG010000482.1:0-1523 GCA_041688925.1 Acidimicrobiales bacterium
TCGATATCTCGGCCGTCAACGTGGCCTTTCCTTCGATTCGCGATGACTTCGAAGTATCCGATGCAGGCCTCAGCTGGGTGGTTTCGGGCTACAACATTGCCGTAGGAGCCCTGCTGCTCGTCTCGGGGCGTCTCGCCGACAGCATCGGCCGCCGCAAGGTGTTCCTGCCCGGCGTCTTCCTCTTTGGGGTTGGCTCCTTGCTCTGTTCGATGGCGCCCTCGGCGTCCCTGTTGATCGCTGCTCGACTCGTGCAAGGCGTAGGCGGAGCAATCGTCTCAGCAGCTGGGTTCGCGGTGATGTTGCCCGGCTTCCCCCCGAGCAAACGCAGCACGGCTATTGGCATCGCTGGAGCCATGGGCGCCCTTGGTTCGGTGGTCGGGCCGGTGGTGGGTTCGTTTCTGATCGACGCATTCAGCTGGCGTGCGATCTTCGTGATCAATGTGCCGTTGTGTCTTGTTGTATTGGTTCTCGGCCCACGCCTCTTGTCCGAATCAAAGGACCCGAATGCGACCGGACGCATCGACCTCGTCGGCGTTCCGCTGGGAACTGCGGCGGTGGCCATGATCATGTTCGCGATCGTGCAGAGCGAATCGTGGGGGCTCAGCGATGTCCGAGTGATCGGCATCGGCGTGGTCGGCCTTGCCCTGTTGCCGATTCTCATCCAACGTTCGAAGTCACACCCCGAGCCGCTGATCGATTTGGCGCTATTCCGATTCGCCTCGTTCCGCAGCGCATCGATCGGCGCCGTCTTCTACGGTCTGGCCTTCACCGCCGGATTCTTGACGAACTCGCTCGCGCTCCAAGACGCCTGGAACCA
Source organism: Acidimicrobiales bacterium (assembly GCA_041688925.1). Lineage (GTDB taxonomy): Bacteria > Actinomycetota > Acidimicrobiia > Acidimicrobiales > UBA10347 > UBA10347. The sequence goes on from JBDNHG010000482.1 coordinate 818, forward strand.
ACCAATACGCACGGTTGGGCTCGCCTTGATTCCAGCACCGGCAGTCGCAGCAGGCGTATCGATACTCACCGATCGCATCGGCCACCGCTGGCTGCTCGGTGTCGGCTGTCTGTTGTGTTCGTTCGGCAACCTGCTGTATGGCACCGTGCTCGGAGACGAACCAGCCGTGTTCAGCCGGTTCGTGCCCATCGGCCTGATCATCGGTGTCGGCATCGGCCTGACCGTGGCCACATGGTCGAGTGCCGGCCTGTCCGACATCCCCCAGGCAAACTTCGGCGTTGCGTCAGCGACCTACAACACGTTGCGGCAGGTCTCATACGGCATGGGCGTGGCGGTTGTGATCACGCTCATCTCTCGCAGATCAGGCACCGACATCGCCCGCTTTCAGCCTGCCTGGATCTGGTCATCGGTGTGCTATCTGTTGGCTGCGATAGCGGTGATGCTCACCTTCCCCGCCGGGTCGAGCCATGACCGTGGACTGGTCGACGAGTAATCGACCTCTCAGCTTGTCGAGAGTGCCAGCTGATTCGCTTCACGCAGTGCGTCGGCAAAGCCGTACCTCTGCGCGTCGGCGATGACGCTCTCGAGCAACGCTGGTGCCTCGGTGTTTGCCGCATCTTGCATCAACAGCGATTGTGCAAGATGGCGTCGCGCCAATACGGCGAAGCATGGAAAGTCGACCTCGTCGGCTTGTACCGCCGCCTCA
>JBDNHG010000483.1:0-2826 GCA_041688925.1 Acidimicrobiales bacterium
AGTTGTGGGTCACGGTTGAGAAATTCGAGGTAGCGGGTGAGCTGTTCGACCCCGTCGATTTCGCCGCGTCGTTTGATCTCAACGGCGATCGTGCCGCCATCAGCATCTTTGAGCAGCAGGTCGACCGGGCCAATATCGGTCGGATACTCGCGCCGCACCAGTCGCATGCCGTCACCCATGGCCTCGGGCGAAGCTGCGAGCAACTCTTGCAGGTGGGCCTCGACGCCGTCCTTCTGCAGACCCGGGTCGATGCCCATCTCGATCGCGGTGTCAGACAGCACCTCGTGCAACGTGATGCGAAGCGTCTCGCCCTTGGGACTGGTGACCGTCCAGCCTTCGTCGTCGAAAGTCAACCGATTCGGAGCGTTCATCCAGTTGAGTGGTTTGTAGGCACCACCGTCGGCGTGAATCGCTACACAACCGTCGGCCTTGACCATGATGAGCCTGATGGCCTCGGGCAGATGTGCGGTCAGTCGGCCGTCGTAGTCGACGGTGCAACGGGCAATTACGAGTCGCATTGCCGAGACCCTAATAGGGCCGAGTCGACGTTCGGTCGTTCTGCCTCATGCTCGGCGGTCACTGAATAGACGCTCGGCCCTCGAGCGTGGGACTCCAGTCAGCCTGGGTGACCATACGCGACAACATCCGAGCGATCTTGGCCGCATGGGTCTTGGCCCGTTCGGCAGTGTCGCCCTGGTGCCGCGTATCGATAGTGGCACACCAAAGCTGATACCAACGAGTGAAGTCATCCTCTGTCAGCGCCTGAAGCGCATGAATACGGTTGTGGGCCTGAAGGATCGCCCCGTGGTACTTGTTCTCACCCAGCAATACGCGACACCAATAATTGGTGAGCAGTTCGAGGTGCGCATACCAGTCGACTTCTGCGACCTGATTGAAGATCGGCCCCAACAAATCGTCTCGGGACACCTGACGGTAGAAGTCCTTGACGAGGGCGCCAACCTGTCGACGATTCTCGAGATCGCCGAATCGATCGGGTGCTTCTACTGTCACGACGAGGCCGATGCATCAGCCTCGAGCTCGAATGGTTCGCCCAGGAGCTGCGAGCTGTGCACCCTGGCAACGTTTGCGGCGAGGGCTTTTGCCCGTTCGGCGGTGGCGCCGCTCCATCCCAAATCGATCGTCTCGTTGAACAGTTCGAGCCAACGTCGAAAATGTGCCACGGTGAAAGCCTGCTTCGCGTGCACGAGTGCATCGCGTGCACGAGTGCATGTTGACGAAACGGGTTGCCCTGGTAGCCCGGGATCCCAAGCAGCGCCCGGCACCAAAACCTCGTGAGTTTCGGAAGGTGCTCAGACCAGTCGACGTGGGCGACGTCGTTGAACATCGGCCCAAGGACATCGTCCTGCGACACGTCGGCGTAGAAACGACGCACCAGTTCCTGCACATCTTCGGGGGTGACAATATCGCTGGTGGGTTGCAGACGCCGGACGACCGTCTGGATGATCATATTTCTACACTACAGTGTAAATAACAGCCCCTGACCCGAAGCGTACGATCAGGTCCACTGGGCTTCGAGCACCGTCAACACCACTTCCGAAGGCATGCATGACCACTACAGAAGCGGCCGGGCCCGCACCAGAACTTGCGGTTGACCAATGGCTCAATACCGACGCTGACCTCACGCTGGCCGGGCTGCGTGGCCAGGTCGTGGTCATCGAGGCCTTCCAAATGTTGTGCCCAGGCTGTGTCAGCCATGGCCTGCCGCAGGCCCAGCGAATCCAACAGACCTTCGGCGATGATCTGACAGTCCTCGGCCTCCACAGCGTGTTCGAGCATCACGAAGCCATGACGCCGGTCTCTCTCAAAGCATTCCTCTACGAGTACCGCATCACCTTTCCCGTCGCCGTCGATCAACACGATGATGGCCCCACGCCGATCACGATGGCCCGGTACCAGCTGCAAGGCACGCCCAGTCTCATCGCAATCGACCGTCAGGGTCAACGCCGCTTGCAACTGTTTGGACAGTCCAATGACCTGTTGGTCGGGGCTGCGCTCGCTCGCCTCATCGACGAGAACTAGGCACCATCATGCGCAGACCAACAACCTGGGTGCTGGCCATCCTGATGCTCGCCATTCTCACTGCCGCCACCGTGCAGATCGTGTTCCTCGCCGACCAACCCCCTGCGCCGCTGCAATCGCCGCAAGCGTCTCAATCCCCCTAGCCGGACGCTCCTGACGCACCATAGGTTCGGCCGCGCCAGCCACTGCCCGGCACCTGTCGTCTGGTCGTTCGAGAACTTGTCGGCGGGCCAACGAACCATTTTTCGAATGACGGCGCTGCGCCCGCTAGCGTCACGGGGCGATGCAACCAACACCAACAGCCACGCAAGACAAGATCCAACGCGACGGCAGGCTGCTGAGCTTCCTCATGAAGGGTGTGGCCGTACTGCGCATCCAAGACCACATCGACGTTGATCCCGATCGCCCAACGCTGGTCGCAGGCAATCACCAAAGCCTGCTCGACGTGTTCATGTCCGCGGCGTTTTGTTACCAGGCCAACGTGTCATGTCGGCTATTGGTGCAGGCGCGTTACTTCGAGAACAAGCTCGCCGGCCGCTGGCTGCGTCGGGTCGGCTGCATTTCCTTGAATGGCGAGAACAATGAAGAAGCCTTCGCCGAGGTGCGCGCCGCTCTTGCTCGCGGCGAACTCGTGGGCATCATGCCCGAGGGACGGCTGACCAAACCCGAAGAGCGTGATCCTCAAGTTGGGTTGTTCCGCCCTGGCGTCGCCGAACTCGCCCGCGAGACGGGTGCGATCGTGCGACCGATCACGTTCCATCGCAGCGGGCTTGCATGGCCACGCGC
>JBDNHG010000484.1:0-3496 GCA_041688925.1 Acidimicrobiales bacterium
GGTCGTCCCAGTACGTGAGGAAGATGACCGCCCGTGGTTGAAGAGAGAGTGAGTTCACGGCATCGACGACGGCGGGATCTGACAGAAGTTCATGCCGCATAAGCGATTCGGGACGTGCCCGCCACTCGCGTGCCGCCCGCCGAGTCTGTGAGCGCCGTTGTGAACGAGCCGCGTTCAGTGTTGCCCGGAACAGGTAACCCCGAGGCTCACGTACCTGGTCCCACCGATCCGACGCCATGACATCGAGAAACGCTTGGTGCACTGCGTCGGCCGCATCGTCGGGCCCCACGAGCGCAGTGGCATAGGAAACAAGATCGTCAGCCCACTTCTCAAATGCGTCGGCGATGGTGATCTCACTACTCATGGATACCCCAACGATGCCACCGACCCCGCCAGCGGGTGACACGACACACACATTGCCCACCGACACGGTGTTTGCAGGGCCCCCAGATAGGCTTCGGGGCGCATTACTTCGGAAGTCCGGTGAGAACCCGGCGCTGTCCCGCAACGGTGAAGCCTCGGCAAAACGAGGATGAGTCCGGTCAGAAGTCGTGCACGACTAGAACCATTAACCCCTCGAGGAAGGGCTGGTTCGGGACCAGGTTCTCCCCTGCCCGATCCAGCAGGAGAACCCCCCTATGAAGATCCGCTTGCTTATGTGCTTCGTTGTACTATTTGCCCTGTTCGCCGCCGCATGTGGCAGCGACAGCACCGACGTGGAGGAAGCTACCGACACCACCGCCGATGCTGCTGAACCCACCAACGTTGCCGATACGTCCAATGAATCTGATGCAGCCACCGAGGATGATGCAACCTCGGACGACGCAATGGACGAAGACGATGAGGAAGCAGGCGCAGCCGAAGCAACGGCCACCACAGAACCTGCTGACGATGCTGCCACCGACGCAGCTGCTGATGTTCCGCAGCGAATCATCTCGCTGAATCCAACAGCGACCGAGATGTTGTTTGCCATTGGCGCCGGTGACCAAGTCGTCGCCGTCGACCAGTTCTCGTACTTCCCCGCAGAGGCGCCAGTCACCGACCTGTCGGGTTACACCCCGAATCTCGAAGCCATCGCCGGCTACGAACCCGACCTGGTCGTCAGCGATTCGCCGCTCGACGGCCTCGACACTATTGGCATCGCCAACTTCACCGTGCCCGCTGCCACCAACCTCGACGACATCTACGCACAGATCGAACAGCTCGGCGCCCTGACCGGCCATCTTCCCGAGGCGGCCGCACTCGTATTGCAGATGCAAACCGACATCGACGCGGTGCTTGCCACCGTGCCCGACCGGGATGCCGCTCTGACCTACTACCACGAACTCGACAACACGCTCTACAGCGTGACCTCGGCAACATTCATTGGTTATGTCTACGGCCTGTTCGGCCTCCAGAACATCGCCGATCCGGTCGACGCCGATGGCGCAGCATTCGGCTATCCGCAGCTCAACGAAGAGTTCGTGATCGACGCGAACCCAGACATCATCTTCCTGGCCGACACATTGTGCTGCGCTCAGGATGCTGAAACCGTCGCCGATCGCCCCGGCTGGGACCAGCTACGCGCAGTACAGAATGGTCACGTAGTCGAGCTCAACGACGACATCGTCAGTCGCTGGGGACCTCGCATCGTCGACTTCATCGAAGTCGTTGGATCAGCGGTGAACGAACTCGACGGCGTACCCGCCAAGTAACCCAAGGCCCACGTCATGAACGCCACTCCCGCGAAGGTCAGGCCTGCCTGGCTGCTCGCGGGGGTGGCGTTCGTTGTTTTCTCCGGCGGTCTGGCACTCGTGCTTGGCCCCACATCGATTCCGATTTGGGGCACGTTACAAGAGACGTTCAATCGGCTCACCCCGTTCTCGGTCGAGTCAGGCCTGACCGAGTCGCAGAAAGCGATCGTGTGGAATCTGCGGTTGCCGCGCGTCGTGCTCGGGCTACTCGTCGGCGCATCGCTGTCAACAGCAGGCGCCACCTATCAGGGCGTCTTCCGCAACCCGCTCGCTGACCCCTACCTGCTGGGCATCGCAGCCGGCGGCGGGCTGGGTGCCACGCTGGCGTTCGTCAACGACTTTGGCGACGGCAAAGGCGCCTTTGACGGCGTGCAGATCGCAGCGTTCATCGGCGCGCTGGTAGCGGTGGCCTTGACGTGGGCGGTCGGTGTCGCTGGAGATCGAGACCGCTCGGCTACCTCGCTGATCCTGGCCGGCGTAGCGGTAGCCAGCTTCTTCACCGCGCTGCAGACCTATGTGCAACAGCGCAGCACCGAGGACATCCGCGAGATATACACCTGGTTCCTCGGCGGGCTCACCACCAGCAGATGGTCCGAAGTCATGCAGCTATTGCCAATCGCCGTCGCGCTGCTGATTATCCTTTCGTTCTCGGGCCGCGCCCTCGACGTCATGGCCGTGGGCGACGAGGAAGCCAAGATGCTCGGCCTTCCGGTCCCCCAGGTACGCCTCGGCCTGCTCGTCGCAGCATCGCTGCTCACAGCTGCTGCGGTTGCCGTGAGCGGGCTCATCGCGTTCGTCGGGCTCATCGTGCCCCATGCCGTGCGGCTCGCATCCCGAGGCACATTCCGTGTGATTCTGCCATTGTCGGTCTTCGCCGGTGCAGGGTTTCTCGCCCTGTGTGACCTCGCCGCTCGCAGCCTGTTAACGCCCGCCGAAATACCAATCGGCGTCATCACCGCGTTCTTCGGCGCCCCCTTCTTCATCTTCATCCTGCGCACGGCAGGCCGGCGATGAGCGCATCGATCGAAGCACGCGACCTTGCCGTAACCATCGACGGAGCGCCCCTGCTTCATCCGACGAGCCTGCTGGTGCCCGCTGGCGAGTGGCTGTCGATCATCGGCCCAAACGGCGCTGGCAAGTCGACGCTGCTGCGGGCGCTCGTGGGCGCCATTCGCAGCGATGGCGAGGTGCTTATCGACGGCATATCTGCCAAATCGATGAAGCGGGCCGAGCGAGCCCGCCAGGTCGCATGGGTGCCGCAGGTGCCCACGATTCCGCCCGGCTTCCGCGTGCTCGACTATGTGTTGCTCGGACGCACGCCGCATCGTCACCCGCTTGCTGCCGAACGGCCCGAAGACCTTGCCATCGTCAACCAGGTGATGACCGATCTCGACCTCGCCAGGTTCGCGGACCGTCAGGTCGACTCGTTGTCAGGCGGCGAACGGCAGCGAGCCATCATCGCCCGCGCACTCGCCCAGCAGGCGCCGATCGTGCTGCTCGATGAGCCAACGACCGCACTCGATCTAGGGCATCAGCAAGAGGTGCTGCTGCTGCTCGATCGGCTGCGGCGCAGAGGCCACACGATCGTGTCGACAATGCACGATCTGACGCTCGCCGGCCAGCTCGCCGATCGGCTCGTCTTGCTCGCCGAGGGCCGGATCGTGGCCGACGGACCACCCGAACACGTGTTGACCGAGAAGAACTTGGCCGACCATTATCACGCTGACGTGCACATCAGCAACGAGAATGGCACCGTCGTCGTA
>JBDNHG010000485.1:0-5597 GCA_041688925.1 Acidimicrobiales bacterium
CTAAGGCAGGTCCGGGGCAGGATACTTTCCTTGATTTCGGCCAGCTAGTTCACGAGCTTCCCTTTAGGGTGGCTTCTGGGTGTTACGTGGCACAATAACCGATCAGAAGGTTGCGGGTTCGAATCCTTCAAGGGGCATTTTTGTGATGTGTCGCGACATGGTTGACGATCGAACCCGCGACGGGTCATCTTAGAAATCCAGACTTCGGTCTGGGTTTTTGATTTTTGGCCAGTAACTGCGTGCGGGTTCGATTCTGTGTTCGCTCAGAATCTCGCCGGTGATTAGGTCGGTAACAATCACTTTTCGAGAATCAAATCGGTGAAGTTGGAATTCAATATTTAGTTAATGGCGAGGGGCTGCAGAAAAGTGGACAGCAGCAGCACGTCCGGCAGCTTCGAGAGCGGGAATCGGTCGGATAATGGCGGATTCCACAGATCCTGCCAAGTCAGCCAACGCGACCGTCCACAAGTCAGCGTTCGTGCCAACGGAGACCTGGCCGGCGATCACGCCTATTGCGACCGAGTTGCGTCGAGCCATTGCGATAATTTCGCCGACCACTTTTCCGTTGGACGAGGTTTCGTCGAAACGTCCTTCACCCGTGATAACGAGGTCGGCACTTGAGATCGCTGCGCTCAGCCCACTAACGCGCGCAATGTATGAGGCGCCTGACTGGATAGAGGCACCCCACAAGGCCGCGAATCCGAATCCTGCGCCACCGGCCGAACCTGTTCCGGGCGCTTCCGCTAAGCGCATCTCAGTGGAAAGGCAAGCGTCTCTAGCATTGCGCAAGATGACATCTGCAAATCGCGATAAGCCAGAATCCAACAACCCTATGTCGCGAACTGTTGCACCCTTCTGTGGACCGAATACAGCAGCTGCGCCGTTTGCACCGAGCAGTGGCGCCCGGACATCTGTGAGGAGTGTCACCCCGCCGATCGGCGGTGGAAGCAGCTGGCTGCGATCAATGTGAGCGAGCGAGTTGAGCCCGCCGCCGCCGTCGGCGAGAGGAGTCCAATCCTGGTCGAGAAGCAGAAGCCCGAGAGCTGCCAGTGCACCCGCTCCACCATCCGTCGATGCTGAACCGCCTAAGCCAATCACGAGAGAGGAGACACCGAAGTTCAACGCATGGCAGATGACCTCTCCGAGACCCCGGGTTGAAGCATCCAATGGGTCGGGGCTGGTGATAAGCGGAAGGCCCGAACACTGGGCAAGCTCGACGACCGCTGTCCTGTCAGGCAGTTCAAGCCACACACCTTGAACCGGATTCCCGTTCGGGCCGACAACGTCCCCGACTTCGTGGAGAACCGACCCGGTAACAGCAGAAGCGATGGCATCGAGAGTTCCCTCACCACCGTCAGCCTGCGGTATCTGGGAGATCCGATCGTCTGGTCGTACTGAGCACCAACCCCGCGAGATAGCCGCTGCAGCATCATTTGCGCCGAGTGATCCCTTGAACGAGTCAGGCGCGACAATGACGGAAAGTGACATGACTCTAGCTTGCCGCAATTATCCGGCGCGCGGCACTCCGTGCAGGGCTGTCTTGGGAGACACTCTGAAAGTGCGATCAATTCTCACTGCAGGGTGCACTGGTGACTTGCGGCGGAAAAGCAGCAATTTGATATGGAGTTTCGTCTGTGTCTTCGAAGCCTGAAAATCTCGTGGCGTGTTCCGTTTCATCGAAGGCCTTCTCAACCCTTTTAGGAACGCGCTAGCGGTTTCTCTGGTGTGAACTTCGTGGCAAGGTCCCAAAAGAGAGTTGCCTTGAGTGCCTATGCGAGACGTGGAACTTTTCGGCCCAGTTGCGTTTGGCTGACGTTTGGTTTGGCAGAGGGCATCGCAAATTGTAACCTCCATCAGGCTGTTCACACGTGTTTCACCGCCTGACACGTGATCACTTGCGTAGTCTTGTCGACTTCACTTTGGTTATGTCCGGTTGGGTCGTGGAGTCGCTCACCAACGCTCGGACCAGCGGTTTCAGTTTAGGAGCCGGCCGGTTCCGGCAAGAAGGCCACCTTATTACCGGCCTGAACTGGGGCGTTCATGATGCTGAGTTCGGCCGAAAAACGGACCACAAACACTTATTGTTGTGACATGGACTCACTCAATCGGCACGAAGATTACGGCAAAAAAGCACTTGACGAGACTCATCTGCTTGATGACCCAATCGAGCAGTTCAAGGTTTGGCTACTTGAGGCAGAGACCGAAGAAATTTATGAACCAAACGCATTTGTGCTGAGCACAATCACCGTGCAGAACACCCCAAGCTCCAGAACTGTGTTGCTTAAGGGCGTTGACGAACACGGATTCTTCTTTTTCACAAATTACGATTCACGTAAAGGTATGGCAATCGCCGAGAACCCATCGGTGAGCGCGGTATTCGGATGGTACTCAATGTATCGACAAGTTTTAATTGAGGGCGTTGCCAAAACTGTGCCGGCTGAAGATTCAGATGAGTATTTTCACTCCCGGCCACAAGAGTCTCAAGTGGCGGCATGGTCAAGCGACCAATCTCGGCCAATTGTCAATCGTGAAGCATTGGATGCTCAGTTTCAAAGTGCATTGGAAAAATTCAAAAACGCTGAGGTGCCAAGACCTAGTTACTGGGGTGGATACCGAATTGTTCCAACCAGAATCGAATTTTGGAAAGGGCGCTCCAACCGGATGCACGATCGAATTGCCTTCACTCGCACACTTGATTCATTGGGCACACCCAGCCAGTGGAAAATTCAGCGCCTACAGCCCTAAATCATGCTTATGAGGCAGCTCTAGTAGGCCCATCGACGCGCCACATCGCAGTTGCTGGGAATCCGACCGACATACTTAGACAGCCTGACTCTTACCTGTGAGTTTTTTGGGAAAGAAGAATATGCAAAAGTAGACCATTTACATTTAGCAAATGAAAACAACACTGCTTGGATTCAACCGGTCAGTGCAACAGTGTCTTGAACCTATCTGCTGGGGTGTCGTATCCGAGACTTTTGCGGGGGCCGCTGTTCAGCTTCGCTGCGAAGACGTCGAGTTCGGTCTGAGTGAACTCAGCCAGGCTAGAACCCTTCGGGGAATACTGGCGCAGTAGCACGTTCGTATTTGCGTTCGTGCCGCGTTGCCAAGGACTTCGGGGATCCGGGAAGAACACGTCGAGACCGTTGTTAGCGGCGACATTCTTGTGGTCCGCGAGCTGAACGAGGGCCGTGACGCGTGACGCGCGGTCAACGACCGTGCCAATCTGCGACACGTTCCGGCCAACAATGAGGTCACTTCCTAATGGCCAGAGATTGCTCGTTCCTCGGCCTCGGTGGGACGCTCAGCAATCGATACCGCTTCCTTGATCTGAGAGCGCCATTGCTTGCTGATGGTGTTGTGGCTGTTGCGTCTGGTCGGCCTACTGGTTCGTAAGTGCTTCTGCAAATCCTTAACGAGTACCTGCCGGGACTGGACGAACAACGACCGGTAGATCGTTTCGTGCGACACTCGCATAATCGACCCAACGGGGTGTCTTTTCGTCAGAGCCCCTGCAATCTGCTTCGGTGAACAATCGTCCCGTAAACGGGCGGCGACATAGCCGCGAAGCACAGGGTTCTTCGCCAATGCGCACTTCTTCGGCCGGCGAGCCTGGCGCAATGCCCGATCCTCAGCAGCGACAGCACGATAATGACCTCGGCCCTTGTTTCGGCTAATTTCGCGGCTAATCGTCGATGCCGACTTGCCCAACGCGCCCCCGATTCGGCGAATGGAATCACCATGGGCCAGGCCGCGAGAGATCTCCTCACGGTCGGTAAGCGTCAACTAGCCCGCACGGCGCTTACGCGGCAGCAGAACGTAACCACCTGTCTGCTCAACGACGGTGAAGATCGAACCTGGCGGGTAACCAATCGCACGCGAGATCTCACTGAACGATTTCCCATCACCCCACAACCTCCACAACCTCCACAACCAATCATGGTGTTGCACTGACCGGTTGAATCCAATGTTTCAATGTGATGTGGTTAGCGCACGATTGCTGGGCGTAGTAGGAGCCAGGTTCCGGTGGCCGAAAGCACGATCGCGACGACAGCGACGATTGCGAGCCACCAGAGTTGGAACGCGGCGGCGATTGCTACTGCCTCGGGTACAAGGATGATTGCCACTATTGCTAATGCGAGGATGACCCCGCCTGCAACGAGTTGAGGGCCGAGTGCGCCGAATCGTACCCAGGCAGCGGCGAAGACTCCGCCGATCGTAAGGGTGGCAAGTACTCCGAGGAACACGATCAGCAGTAGGCGCAGTGTGTCGCCCCGACCGAGGACGTAAATGTCGAATATGTAGAAGCCAGCGAACCAGTGGTTGGTGGCGATTTCAATCGCGTTGAGCACAGCCAAGATCACGGCAACGTAGGCGGCAGTAATCTTGTTCCAGATAAGGGTGCCTGCAACGAACGCTCGCCGGGTAGCTCCGAGAGTCAGGGCAAAAGGAAACGTCGTTGCGACAGCCGTAACGCCGAGGTAACCGAGAAAGCCGGCGAGGCCGGAGACGATTCCAGCGTTGCTCTGTGAGCCTTCGATCCATCCCTCGCTGCCGGGTTGGCTGCCGGAGCGCCAGAAGATCAGCGCAATGAGCACAGAGATGATCGCGACTGTACCTGCGATCAAGAGTGGCACGACGAAGGTTTCTGTCCGCCGGTTCAGATGGAGTTTGACGGTTGTGACAACGGCACTCATTCGTGTGCCCCTTTCTTGGTTTGGAGCGGTTCCCGTGCGTCTGTTCCGAATGCGGCGACGAGTTCGCTGAGGGCTGTCGGCGACACGGTCGCTCCGAGAGTGCGTGCCTGAGCTCGGAAGTCGCTGTCGGCAATTCCGCTGATGGTGGCCGATTTCAGGTTCCCGATCGTGCGGGAGAGAAGAAGAGTCCGACTATTCGAAAGGCGCTCAACAGCCTCAATCGAACCGGTGACGGTGAATGCGATGCCAGACGTCTCGTCGCTGTCGCAATCGACGCGGATTCGGCCACGATCAACAATCACCACACGATCAAAGAGGGCTTGGGATTCCTCGATGAGGTGGGTGGAAAGCACGACTGTGCGAGGGTGCGCGGTGTAGTCACGGAGGAGCACGTCATGAAAGAGCGCACGTGCGGTCACGTCAAGACCGAGGTAGGGCTCGTCGAGCAGCGTGAGCGGCGCGCGAGAGGCGAGGCCTAGAACGATAGCGACGGAGGAGAGTTGTCCCCGGGAGAACTTCTTGATCGGCGTCTTTTCGGGGATTCTGAATCCGTCGACCAGCTCGGCGGCAACGTCGGTGCTCCAGTTCGGTGCGAACTCGGGCGCGATTCGGAGCACATGATGAAGCCGGTAGTCGTCGGGATACCGCTGGTTATCCCGGACGAAGCTGATCTTGGACAAGGCCGACTCGTTTTCAAAGGGGTTCTCCCCAAACACTTTGGCCGTGCCGGAGCTGGGTCGGTCTTGGCCAGCGAGGATCGACATGATTGTCGTTTTACCAGCGCCGTTCCTGCCGAGAAGCCCGCAGATAGAACCCACTGGCACGGTGAGCGTGACGTCATCCAATGCCCTCGAGCGTCCGAATGTGCGGCTCATGGAGCGGATGTCGATTGCGTCAGTC
>JBDNHG010000486.1:0-2044 GCA_041688925.1 Acidimicrobiales bacterium
CGATAGATGGTGGACGGGGTAGCTTTTGGGCGTGCATGTGTGGCTGAACGGCAGGCTGGTAGATCGCAGTGAGGCGACGCTTCCGATCGACGACCATGGGCTGGTCGTCGGCGACGGAGCCTTCGAAACGCTCAAGACCACGGGTGGGCAGGCGTTCGCTGTAACCCGTCACCTGGCGCGTCTGCGGCGCACCCTTGACGCACTCGCTATCGCCATGCCTGACGAAGACGTCCTGCGGTCGGCAATTGCCGAGACGGTCACGGCCGGCAGCCACGCAGAGTCGCGGATCCGGCTCACGGTCACGGCCGGAAGCGGTTCGCTCGGCTCGGCGATGCCTGGTGGCGATCCGTCGGTGGTGATCGCAGTCACCGACCTCACGACCGGGGCTGAGCCGTTCGCCGTAACCGCGCCATGGACCCGAAACGAACACGGCGCCACCGCAGGGCTGAAGACGACCTCGTACGCCGAAAACGTGCGGGCCTTGCGAGTTGCGCACCTTGCCGGCGCATCCGAGGCTCTCTTTGCCAACACCCGAGGCGACCTCTGCGAAGGCACCGGCACCAATGTCTTCGTCGTAGTCGATGGCGAGGTCATCACTCCCCCACTCGCATCGGGCTGTCTGGGTGGGGTCACTCGAGAACTGTTGCTCGAAGCCGCCGGCAACATCACCGAGCAGGCCATGCCACTCCGCGTGCTCACGACGGCCGACGAGGTGTTTCTCACCTCGACCACCCGCAATGTTCAGGGTCTGACCGAGGTCGACGACCGCGAGCTCGACGTTGGCCCGGTCACCCGCCAGATGGCAGCGATCTTCGACGAGGTTCTGAAAACGGTCGACCCATGACGACCTATTCCGTGTTACTGCGGGCAATCAATGTCGGCGGACACAACAAGATTCCAATGGCCGACCTGCGTGACCTTCTCAACGAGTTGGGGTTCGGTGACGTGGCGACGAACATCCAGAGCGGCAACATCGCATGTTCATCACGGAAGAAGCCGGCCGCGATCGCGGCGACCATCAAATCTGCGATCGCCGAGCGATTCGGACACGACATCGTGGTGATCGTTCGCTCCGCTGACGAGCTCGCTCAGATCGTCGCCGAGTTTCCCTTTGGCGACGCGAACCCCAAGTCGAGCGGCGTCATGTTCTTGTCTGGCATCGCAAACGGTTCGATCGATGCAACAGCCTTCGCACCGGACAAGTGCCGGGTTGCCGGCGACAATGTGTTCATCAGCTGCCCGAACGGGTTCGGCCGAACGAAGCTCACGGGCGCCTGGATCGAGAAGCAGACCGCCCTGTCAGGCACCATGCGGAACTTCGCCACGGTCCTCAAGTGCGAGATATGACCCTGTCCTGACGGTCAGCCAGCCCAAAACGACGAAATGGCAGCCCGAGGGCTGCCATGGTCGAACGCAATGCTCGCTAGTGCGAGCAGGCAATCACTTCGCAATTACTTTTCTTCGCGGAAGATGACGTGCTTGCGTGCTTTTGGGTCGTACTTCATGAGCTCAATGCGCTCACGGCTGTTGACCTTGTTCTTGGTCGTCACGTACTGGTAACCAGTACCAGCGGTGCTCTTGAGCTTGATGATGGGGCGCTTATCGCTACCGGCTGGCATCAGACCTTGACTCCTCGGCGACGCATGTCGGCAAGAACCTTGTCGATTCCATGCTTGTTGATGGTCTTGAGACCCTTGGCAGAGACCTTGAGCTTGACCCAACGCTGTTCGCTTGGGACAAAAAAACGTTGCGTCTGGATGTTGACATCCCAGCGACGACGGGTCTTTCGTTGTGAGTGAGAGACGTTGTTGCCGAAACTCGGCTTGCGTCCAGTCACCTGGCAGATGTTCGACATAACTCAGACACATTAGCGGGCGAAACCACAAAGCAGCTACCCCTCTGTGGTAGGTATCTGTGATAATTCAGTGCAATGGCATCTCGACCCGACCGAATTTGGTATGTCGCATACGGCTCAAACGTCAACGAAACCCGCTTCCTGCGCTACATCCTGGGCGATGTAGACCATGTTGGCGCACGCGACCTA
>JBDNHG010000487.1:0-2974 GCA_041688925.1 Acidimicrobiales bacterium
CCCCGGATACCGACCCGGGTCAGATCCATCAGCCCTTCGTACTGGTCAGCGAGCGCGTGCAACGCAGCGACCTGATCATCGAGAGCGGGGTCGGCAAGGTTGCCGAGCACCTCTTGTTCGAACTTCGGGCCGCGAGCAGGCGTGCCAGAACCGTCGGTCACCACGACGACAAAGCCCTGATCGGCAAACCACTGGCTAGCCGAGAACGCGCTCTGCGCCTTCTGTACGCGCAGCGCGTGCGGGCCGCCATAGGGGTCGAGTAGTACCGGCAGCAGGCCGCCGTCATGGCCGGCCGGCGTGATCACTGCAGAGTGCAGCTTGCGGTTGGTGGTGATGTGAAAGTTGACGTCGAACTCGAGGTCGGGACGTTCGGCGAACGACTCGATCTCGAACCAGTCTTTGCCATCAGACACGGTGGTGCCGCTGGCTGTATCGAGCATTGTCGATGACGTGATGATCCGGGTCGGGCCATTTGCGACACAGCGATGAATGCCGGCGGTCGTGGTTAGCGCCGTCACCGTGCTGCCGTCCAGGGCGATCTCATAGACGTGTAGCTCGGTGGGATCATCGGTTGCACCGACGATCGCGTGCGTCGCGTCGACCGACACGATGCTGCGGATCTGCAGACCGGGCGGTGAGATCGCCACGCCGTCGACGTACAAGCGCCGAGTATCGGCATCATGATCGTCGGCCACGGTGAGAAGCAGGTCGCCGAAGCGGCGCGGTGCACCGGTCACGAGCTCGGACCATCCGCTGTCGGTCTGGCGATCGATCTCGGATGTTTCGCCCGAGTCGGCGTCGACCGCGAGAATCACGGTGGTCTTCTGATCACGCGGTTGCACGGTCAACCAGATGCCATTGCGACTGGTCCAGTTGGCTCGCGCCAAATACTCGAACTCACCTCGGCGCCAATCGATAGCGACTTCGCTTCCGTCGAGGCCTTTCACAAAAAGATCGACCGTGGCGTTGGTCGTGCCGGCAGAGGGATAGGGGAGTACTCGGGGAACCAACGACGCATCGACCGGTTCAGAGATGTGCCAGCGGTCGACATCGGCGGTGTCGACTCGGGCAACCAGAAGCCGGTCGCTGTCGGGACCCCACCAGAACCCGCGGCTGCGGCCCATCTCTTCGGCGGCGACGAACTCGGCAGCTCCCCACGTGACATCCGGATTCGGCTCGGACTCCGCGGCGACCTGTCGATCGCCGTTGGTTCCGGTGACCCGCAACTCGGATGCTGCGTAGTAGGCAGTCAGCTGCCCATCGGGCGAGATGCGAGGATCGAAGGCGCCGCCGATCGTATCGAGCTCGACTGTCTCGCCCGAGGTGATGTCGGTTCGATACAGCCGACCATTGAGGGCAAAAACGGCGATGCCATGGTCAGAGTGCGTCGTGTAGGTGACGATGCCCCCGCCGGCCTCTCGAGCTCGTTCGCGGCGGGCCTTCTCGGCCGTCGACAGCTCGATGTCGCCCGAGCCCAGCAGCGCCACAGGATCGACGAGCAATCGAGGCTCGGTCGCCGGCAAATCGATCACCCACAACCGATTGACCGGATCGTCTCCAGCAGTCGAACGACAGAATAGAATCCGCTGCCCATCACGGCCCACACTGAAGGTGCGAGGTGCTCCCAACGTGAACCGCTGGGTGGCTGCATTACGACGTGGATAACTCATCGGGGCGACCCTACTGTTCCAAAGGTCGGCCTTCGTCCCTCAGCTCCGGGCAGGCCGCTCCGCCCTCGAATTGTCCAGGCGCCTGGCGCCTGGACAATTGCTACCTGAGCACGTATGCGGTCAGACGCGGCGCCAGATGGGGCCGGATGAGGTGTCTTCGACTTCGATGCCGCGGGCGCTCAGTTCGCCGCGGAGGCGATCGGACTCTGCGAAGTCTTTGGACTCGCGCGCTGCCTGGCGTTGGGCTACGAGTGCATCGATCTCACCGTCGTCGTCGCCACCAGCGGCGGTTCCGGTCACCAAGCCCAGCACATCGGTCAGGACATCGATCGTTGCCGCGATGCTCGATGCTGCGGCGAGGTCGTTGTTGTCGACCGCTGTATGCCCCGCTCGCACCAGCTCGAAAATGGTGGCGACAGCGCCCGGGGTGCCGAAGTCATGCTCCATTGCCTCGGTGAAGGCGGTGACCTCGGCGTCTCGCAATGGGGCCTCGGGGTTGAGTTCGAGCACGCTGGTACGTCGTTTGAAAGCGTCGATACGATCGAGAGCAGCGGTGGCTCCTTGCATGGCCTCGTCGCCGAGCTCCATCACCTTGCGATAGTGGGTTTGCAGCATGGCGAGTCGCAATGCCCGTGGGTCCCACATGTCGAGCACGTCGCCGAGTGTCTTGAAATTGTTCAGCGACTTGGACATCTTCTCGCCGCCGATGTTCAGCATCGCCGAGTGAATCCAGCCGCGGGCAAATGGATGGCCGGCCGCCTCGGACTCAGAGCGTTCGTTCTCGTGATGTGGGAACGCCAGGTCGGTGCCGCCACCATGCAGGTCGAACCCATCGCCAAGGATGTCGAGTGCCATGGCAACACATTCGATGTGCCAGCCGGGGCGGCCGTCTCCCCATGGCGAGGGCCAGGTCGGCTCGCCGGGTTTGGCGGCCTTCCACAGGGCGAAATCGAGAGGATCCTTCTTGCGCTCGTCGACCTCGACTCGGGACCCGGCACCCTCGCGCAGGTCTGCGGCAGATCGGTGCACCAGCTTGCCGTAGCCGTCTTCGAAGCTGGTCACGTCGAAATAGACACCCTGGCCATCGATGACATAGGCATGATCGCGGTCGATGAGTTGCTGGATCACGTCTTGCATCTCATCGACGTATTCGGTCGCATGCGGCCGATGCTCGGGATGCAGGATGTTCAGGCGGTCCATCTGATCGATGTAGGCCTTGGTATAGGTCTCGGCAATCGCTGTTTCGCTGGTGCCTTCGGCCGCGGCTCGCTGGATGATCTTGTCGTCGATGTCGGTGATGTTCG
>JBDNHG010000488.1:0-8450 GCA_041688925.1 Acidimicrobiales bacterium
AGCGGAATTCGGTCAGGCACACCGCTCTCGGCACCCGCCACGTAGATGTCGTGCTGTTCGATTGCCACCGTTTCTGGCGCCATTTGCCGCTCCGATCCCCTCGTCCATCTACCCCAATTCTCCCACGGGGGTATGACAATCTCGGACGGCGACAGCGCTTCCGCGGAAGCATTTTTGGCGGTGCCCGTCAGCAGACCATCCGCTGCGCTCGCTGTCACCCGCCTGCTTCACGCCGAACCTGGCCGTTCCGAGGGCACCGAACTCTGAGTGGTCGGGTTATCTCGGGCCTATCTCAGGCTTCTAACGTCGGGTACCAAGCGTCAGTCCAACAACGAGAGAGACCAATGATGACAAGTCCAGTGGTGAGCCTGACCGGTGGTGCGACTGGCGTCGGCGCTGCGGTAATCGACCAGCTTCTCGAACGTGACGCAACGGTCTACGTACTCGACGTTGCCAACACCGAACCCCGAGAAGGTGTGCACGCCATCTCGTGTGACCTGGCAGATCCGGCGTCAATCGATCAGGCGGTCGCACTGCTGCCTGACAGTATCGATGCCCACATCAACGTCGCCGGCGTCGCTGGGCCCACTCCTGCCGAATGGGTTCTTCGGGTCAACTTTCTGGGCATGCGCCACATCACCGACTCGCTCTTTGATCGCATCACTCCGGGCGGCAGTGTCGTCAACGTGTCCTCTAGTGCTGGCCGTCAGTGGCAGAAACGACGCCAGGTCGTCGAGCCGCTCGTGGACACCGTTGGATTTGAGGCTGGCCTGGCGTGGGCTCGTGAGAATGAAGGCCGCTGGAGCCGTGACCCCTACACGTTCTCAAAACAGTGCGTCACGCTGTGGACGCTAAAGGCCGCACAACGAGGCGCTACCGGCGCGGTGCGGGTCAACTCGGTGAGTCCTGGAGGCGTCGATACGCAGCTCACCACCGCATTTCGATCGCAGATGGGCGAAGACTATTCAGATTGGCTGCGCTCGTTCACCGACCGCGGAGCACTCCCCCGTGAAATCGCCGAACCAATCGTCTGGCTTGCGATCGGCGATTGCGCCTGGGTCAACGGCGCCGACCTCATGGTCGACCGGGGTCTCGAAGCCGGCATGATCAGCGGATGGGTCGACCTAGAAAACGCTCCAGGGCGCTGACGGACAGCACTCGCCATTGTGCGGCCAGCGGGTCGGCCCTCTTCAGCCTTCTGCGAGGAGTTGACGGAGCGTGGCTCCATCCGTGTAGCTGCTTCGGGTGAGGCCGCGTTTGCGGAGTTCGGGTATGAGCAGGTCGACGATGTCGCGGTAATAGTCAGGTGCGTACCACTGCGGTGAAAGCTGGAAGCCGTCGATCTGACCCTCGTCGAACAACCACTCGAGCGTGTCGGCCACCTGAACCGCCGTGCCAACAAAGGCGTCCTGACCAGCCATGTTCAGGTACTGCTTGGCGATTTCGGCCAACGTTGGATCGCCATCGGCTTTGTACATCTCGACCATGCCGCGCGTGCCATCCACTTCACCCAACTCAGATACCCGAGTGTCGGGAGCGAACTTCCTGAGGTCGACGTTCCAGTGCCCGGACATATTGGCGATGGCCGCCTCGACCGGGATGCGCTCACTGATCTCGTCGGCCTTGTCGCGCGCCTCACTTTCGGTCCTCGCCACTACCGGTCCGCACGCGGTGATGATCTTCAGCTCGCGAGGATCGCGCCCGTAGGCTTCCATGCGACCGGCGAGGTCATCACGCAACGCCAGCGTGGTCTTAGGTTGGCCGCCGGCAGCAAAGACACACTCAGCCCACTTCGCCGCGAACTCTCTGCCCTTTTCCGACGTCCCGGCCTGAAAGAGCACGGGGCGACCCTGAGGAGAGGGCATGACATTGAGCGGCCCGGCCGACGAGTGCCACTTCCCCTCGAAGTTGGTGCGGTGGACCTTGTCGGGATCGGCAAAGACCTTGTTCTCCATGTCCATCACTACGGCGTCGGGTTCCCAACTCGCCCAAAGTTGGCACACCAGATCCAGGTACTCGTCGGCGCGGTCGTAGCGCTCGTCATGAGGGGGCAGCTCGATGCCAAAGTTGCGACCCTCACCACTGTTGGAGGAGGTCACGATGTTCCAGCCGATCCGGCCCTTCGTGATGTGATCGAGTGACGCAAACTTTCGAGCGAGCATGAAGGGCGGATAGAAGGTTGTGGACATGGTGGCTGCGAAGCCGAGATGTTTGGTCACACCCGACAGACGCGGAATCAGAGTCAGCGGGTCATGGGTCGGGAACTGGATCGCCCAGCGAACGCTCGCTGCGCTACCGCCGCTCCACCCGTCGGCGAAGAAGAACATGTCGAACAGGCCCTCCTCGAGCGTGCGGGCGATTTCCTCCCAGTACTCGACTTCGCTCCACTGATATCGGATCTTTTCAGGTGGGTACACCCATGAAAGTTGGGTGTGCGGAGCCGGCGAGTAGAGCATGAAGCCCGTGAGGTGCATCATCCGGTCAGTCATCGTTCGTCCTGGTTGTCATCATTGTTGGCAGGGCACTCGCCGTATCAAGCTCCTGTGAGCGTTCGTGGTGGCCGGGTTTTCACGCGTTCGTCGTCGACATGCTGTGGTCGGCGGCGGCGGAGAATCGCCGCTGCCTCGATGAGCGCGGATCGCGCATCGGTGCTCGACCGGGTTTCGTCGACCGTTGAAGACGGCCACTCGATCGACCACAGCGGTCGAACACCGAGATCGAGATCGATTCGCCGGTCGCCTCGCGCGACCTCGAGCACTACCGCGGCAGGTGTGGCAAGTTCGACGGCGAGTCTTCGGATCGCGTGAACGTCGGCTGGTGTTGGTGACCGAGGCAGGTCGAACCCCGCGTGGTCGATGACAAGAGGACAACCGAACGTGCGACAGTATGTGGCGGTTCGCAGAAGTTTTGTGGCGATCGGCGCGTCGAGGACCGTGGGGCGCTCAGACGCGAGGAGTCCGACGGTTGTGCCACCGACTTGTCCGAGGCGGCTTTGCACCTCGGTGCACCAACCGGGCGTCAGATCCCACGCCCAACCGTCATCGAGGATGGCCCCTGACTCGGATCGACCCGAGTGAACCACCGGATCGTGCTCGATGGGTTCAGCGAAATGGCTCGTAGGCAGGTGACGTAACGCAGTGCCGACAACGCTGAGGGCCTGCGGCAGATCGTCGACAACAAGATCTGCCATGCCACGGGCAAGCGCTACATCACCGCTGCATCCGAACAGCGACCCGCCCGATCCGCAGAGGACGACCAGATGGCACCATGTCGCTTCCAGTGATGCCTGAGCGCCAAGGGGTCCGCTGACGATTGCGATCTTCAAGATCCGCTCATCTGTGAACTGCTCGTAGTCGAGGTCGAGACCGAACCCAAAACGGACGAACTCCGCGCCGACGGATCGATCGGGGTCAACCCGGCCGGCCGAAAACACCTGGATCAGCGGCGCCGATTGTTCGAGCGCATGTTCCCTGACTCGCGTTGCTTTGGCCGCCCCGGCGGCGCCGCGGAGGTCGCCGCCAAGCGCCACTTCGTCGGCGCTGACGAATACCAACCGGCCGTCGAGCTCACCCCATCCGGCGATGACACCATCTGCGGGTACAACTTCTTGCTGTTCGACCTCGGCGTCGCCACCGCGATACGAGCTCGGTCCGCGTCTGGCCAGGGTCCCCAATTCGGCAAAGGACCTGTCATCGAGCCAATCGACGAAGGCGTCGCGGATCGCACTTTGGGTGAGTCCGATTGTGCGGTCGTCATGGAGCTGCGCCCGAAGGTTCGACCACTGTTCCTCGTAACGAAGAACAACACGTTTCGGGGACTCTGAGGCCTCGGTCATGATGTGCTCCTGGTCGAGGCGTAGGTTCGGCGACCGCGAAGAAGGTCGAGCATCTCCGCGATGCGCACCCGCGTGTCATCGGGATCAAGGATGTCCATGACATCGCCGGCACATGCTGCTTGGAAGGTCGAGGAAAGCTCGGGCGCCTTTGGGTCGTTGGCACCACCGGCTGGAGCCTCGAGTGCGAAGGACCCTCGCTGCCACGGCAGCACTACGTTTGCCCTCGCGCCAACGGCCCCCATGATGGTGGCGCCCAGCCCGATCGCATTGCCGAGCACGACGACGACCTTGATCACGTCGCTCGTGCGAATGTGCACAGCCACGTCACGGACCGATACCACATCTTCCATGCGCTCGAGCGCAACGAGGCCGTTGGTGTCGACCAGCGAGATCAGTGGCCGGCCGCTTCGCTGACACCAGTCGATGAGACGATCGACCCGCACACACGCCTCGGGGCCGAGGAGTCCGCCGTCTGCGCCCGGTCGCGACGCCAGAATGCCGACGGACCTGCCCTCGATTCGGGCGATGCCGGTGAGAACTGAGGCATTGGTTCCCGCCTGAAGCTGCATCCATCGACCGGCGTCGACAAGCTCTTCGACCACGGTCTCGACGTCATACGCCGCTGCGAGAGCGAAAGGCACGACCTCGCTCAACGGCGTGCGCCCGCGACTCGGTTGGGGCGAAGCGTCAAAGGCCAGATCGAGGAACTGTTTGATATGCGCCGCAGCTTCTTCTTCGGTGAGACCGTCGTGGTCGGCTGGGCCCTCGGCCCCGACGAGCAGCCCGAGGTCAGCACCGGCGAGGGGCCACACCGAGTCGGACACCACCATGATCGGCCAGGGGCCCCCGCTGAGATGAAGTGATTCGAGGGCCGAGCCATGTTCGACTACGGCGAGCAGCGCAGTGCCTCTTTTCGCTGCCACGTCGAGAGCGTCCTGAGAGAGTTCGGTCGTAACGGTGACCGGCTGACCCTGGATGCTCACCAAGCCAAACGTCACCAAGCCCAACAACGCCGGGCTCAACGGCGCCGGGCTCAACGGCGCCGGCACATCGAGTAGTTCGAAGACTCGGTGCGAGATCATGCGGTATCGAAACTGCGCCGGGTGCGCAGGTGTGCCCGTCTTTTTCCCTCGACCATGGCCAACGCCTTGGCGAGTTCAGGACGGGTGCGAGCCGGTTCTATGACGTCATCGATGCGGAAGTCGTACGTGGCCCATCGGGCTTCGGACATGCGGCGATACGAGGCATACAGCTCGAGCTGGCGTTCTTCGCTCAGCTCGCCCTGCGCCATCTCGTTGCGAAGCAGAGTCGCCACGCCGATCTCTGGCGCCGCCAGGCTGATGGATGCCGATGGCCAGGCCACCACATGGTCCGCGCCGACCGCCCGACCTCCGAGCAGCCATGTCGAGAAGCCATACGCCTTGCGCACCAGCACCGTCACCATCGGCACTTCGGCTCCGTACACAGCATTCATCAGCCGGACAACTTGGCGCAGTGCGCCATCCCTCTCGGATTCGGGGCCCACGATGAAGCCTGGTTGATCCTGCAAGAAGACGAGTGGGATGTTGTACGCATTGCAGATCTGGGCAAATCGAACCGCCTTGATCACCGCCTTCACATCGACGATGCCACCAAGACGTTTGGGTTGATTGGCGATGATTCCCACCGTCCACCCATCGATCCGCGCATAGCCGACGATGATGTTCTTTGCGTATCGTGGACGAATCTCGAGCAACTCACCGTCATCGACGATCGCCCTGACAACCGCTGCCATGTCATAAGGCTTGCGGTGGTCGAGCGGAACCAAGTCGGTCAGTTCGGGCGATTCGCGATCAGCAGGGTCGCCGGTGAGTAACCGGGGCGGCAACTCGCGCGAATTGTCGGGGAAGAAGCCGAGGAATCGACGTACCGAGGCAATTGCGTCGGGTTCGTCGTCACCAACATGGTCGACGAACCCGGTGATCGAGCCATGAACCTCTGCCGACCCGAGTTCCTGGCTCGTGGTCTCGACACCGATGCCGCCGAGCACGACCGGTGGGCCTGCCATGGCCATCGCGCCGGTTTCGGCGGCGATGGTTGCGAACTCGGCATCCATGGTTTGAAACGCGGCCGCACCGAGTGCGGTGCCGAGGACGGCACAGACAATTGGCGAGCGGCCCTCGGACTGCCAAAGCGCAACCGGTGGGGAGGTGCCGATCGAACCCGATCCGCTGCCACCGGCGAACTGGGCTCCCATCATGCTCTGGAAGCGATTGGCCGACGACTCGAGCAGCATCACCAGCGGATAGCCGTTCTGACTCGCAAGCGTGCGGATGTAGGCAACCTTGCGATTCCCTCCGGGGCCCCTGGCACCTGCGGTGATCGTGCCATCGTCAGCGACAACCATGACCATTCGTCCCGAGACCCGCCCCCATCCGGTCACGACACCGTCGGCAGGCGCTTCTCTGTCGGGTCGGCCGGGCACCTCGATGAGGCCGGTGACCAGTTCGCCGAACTCGCGAAACGTGCCGACGTCAAAGAGAAGGTCGATGCGTTCGCGTGGCGTGAGCTTGCCTCGTCGATGGAGCTTCTCGATTGCCTCGGGCCCGCCCATAGCGCGGCTGGCGTCACGCCGCGCCGCCAGCTCAGCGCGTGCCTGTTCCCACGTCTCGATCATGTTTCCACTCGACACGATCGAGACGTTAGTCGACCGTTCTAGCAAAGCGCTAACCTGCTCGACCAGCACCGACTGCCTGCCCGAACGGGTGAACTAGTGGGATCCTTGCATCGGGCTGAGGCCACGCAACATCATGTCGAACACCACACCACACCAACCCGATCGTCGAGCTCGTCGGCCGGCACGCCGAACTCGCGTGCGAGCGTGTCTCGGTAGACCAGATAACCCCAGGTGAACGAGACGATGGCGGCGTGGGTGCCCACGAGATCAACGTCGGGGGCCAGCGTGCCGTTTTCCACGTCGGCTTTGAGAAGAGCACTGGTTTCGGTCCTCAACGGCATGGTGCGCAGTTCGATATCACCATCGAGCACAAGCGTTGTCATCAACTCGACAGCGTCGCGCTCTGCGACCATGATCCGAAAGAAGCGACGCCACCTGGCAGCGAACGGCAGGCTGTCACCTGAGTGAATCTCTTTGAAGCGACGCTGTGCATCCTTGCGTAACGCGGCTCGAAGCAGATCTCGTCTCGACCCGAAGTAGTGATACACCAAACCTCGGTTCACCCCGCGGCATCAGCCACCTCTCGCAGGTTCAGACCTGCCAAGATGCCATTGCGTTTCATCTGTGCGATCGCAGAGGCCTCGAGTTGAGCCTCGACTTCAGCTCGGCTCATACCGACCGTCTCCTGTCACCGTCACTCGGGGTTTGCCAGAATCACGCCACGTTACTCGCGCACTTGACGTTTCGTTAAGGTGCGATATCACGAACCGCCAGATCGTAGAGAAGGCACTGCATGAGCACGCTGAAGTCCCCTGAACTGATCGATGACCCGACACCAGAACACGAAAGCTTCCGAGCGATGTGTCGCGACTTCGCCGAGCGAGAAATCGCCCCGCTGGTCGACGAGGCCGAGGCCACGGGCGTGTACCCGAAACAGATCAGGCTTCGAGCCTCCGAAGCGGGATTGTCCGGTCTTGGTACTCCGGTGGAATTTGGAGGATCGGGCGCGTCTGCATCCTTCCAAGTGATCGCGATCGAAGAGCTGGCCCGAGTCTGTGCCGGCATCTCAACGGGACTCACCGGCGGTTTGGGCCAACATCTGCTCTGCTCGGTCGCCACTGAGGCCCAACGAGACAAGTACCTTGCGCCGACGCTGATGGGTCAAGCATCGGGCGCGTTCGCGATGACCGAGCCCGACGCCGGGTCTGATGTGTTGAACATGAGCGGTCGCGCCACCCGTCTCGATAACGGCGGTTGGCATCTGCACGCACAGAAGATGTACATCACCGGCGCCCCGTTCTCTGACTATCTGTTCGTGGTCGTCTACACCGCACCCGAACGTCGCCGCAATGGGGTCTCGTTGTTCTTGGTGCCGACAGATTCGCCCGGTGTCGAGATGCACCACCTCGACAAGTTGGGCCACCGTTCCATGGAAACAGCGGCGGTCTTCTTTGACTGCGAACTGCCGCCCGACGCTCTTCTCGGCGAAGAGGGTGCCGGAATGAAATACGTCTCTGAGACCCTCGAGATTGGACGCCTGACTCATGCGGCACGCTCGCTTGGGGTGGCCAAGGCCGCGTACGAATATGCCGAGGATCACGCCAAGAACCGGGTGACCTTCGGAAACACCATTGCGAGCTACCAAAGCATCCAGTTCAAGTTGGCCCGCATGCGAATCACCCTGCGCTCGGCGGCCCTGCACGTCATGAACACCGCCGAACGCCTCGACGCGGGTCGCAACGTCATGATGGACGCCTGTATGGCAAAGGTCGTCGCCTCAGAGGCAGCGGTCGACGTTTCCACCGAAGCCATGCAGATCATGGGCGGCCTCGGCTACATGAACGAGACGCCGGTGAACCGGTGTTTCCGCGACGCCTTCCTCTACCCGGTCAGCGAGGGGACGACCGAGATCCAGCTCAGGACGATCGCACGCCTGGCTGGGCTGATAGAGACCTGAGC
>JBDNHG010000489.1:0-9734 GCA_041688925.1 Acidimicrobiales bacterium
AGGCGGGAACCCGTACTACTGCCACGAGCTCCTTGTCGCTCGCCGCGACGGTAACGAAGCGCTTCCGTCATCGCTTGTCGAGTTCCTCACGAGCCGGCTTGAACGTTTGGGCGACGACGAGCGCGAACTGCTCAGAGCACTCGCGGTTGTGGCTGAGCCGGTCAGCCACCGGATGTTGACCGAGATGATGCCCGATCGGCCCGTCGGCGAACTCGTCCGCTCACTGTTCGACGCGTCCATACTCGTTATCGACGGCAACGAGTATGCCTTCGGCCATGCCCTGCTGCGCGAGGCGATCCTGCGAGATCTCCTTCCGTTCGAGCAAGAGGAACTGCACCGCCAGGTTGCCGAGGCAATCATCTCGGACCCACAGCGAGGACAGTCGCTGAGCGACCTCGTGAGCCTGGCAGGGCACTGGGCGGGCGCCAACGATACCGATCGAAGCCTTGCCGCCGCTGTCGCCGCGGCCCGCGCAGCAGCATCCGTTGCTGCCTATGAGTCGGCTGCGGACCTGGCACTGCAGGCATTCAACTCGTGGACACGCGCTCGCACACCCGAAGAGGCGACGGGCCTCACCCGCGATCAGCTCCTGCTTCAGGCAGCCGAGTGGCTCGCGAGCTGTTACCGGGGCGAAGAAGCTGTCGCCTACATCAACGAGGCCCTCGCTGGTTGGGCCGGGCAACTCCCCAACGCGCGCCGAGCGTTGTTACTCGCCAAGATGGCGCCGATGTACTGGGATCTCGGGAACCCACCCGAAGCACACCGGGTTATCGCCGAGGCCAGGCGTATCGTTCCCAACGAGATATCGCCAGAAGTCGCTCAGGTCCATCATCGGATCGCAAAACAGGCGGTATCGGACGGCCAAATCGAACCAGCCCGCGCATCGGCCGAGCAAGTCATCGCCATTGCAACAGTCGTCGGCCCAAAGGTCGTGCTGGTTGAAGCCATGGCGACCATGGCGCTGGCGACCGGCGTCACTGGCGACATGGCTGGCGGGCTCGCTTTGGCTGGCGAAGCTCGCGAACTCGCACTCGAGGCCGGGCTCGTCTCCCAGGTTGCGAACACCTTCCGCACCGAAATGTTGATCATCGTCTTCCAGGCCGGCCGGACCGAAGAATGCCTCGAGGCCTCCCGTCGAGGATTGGCCTACGCCGAGCAACACTGCGGGCCGCGTTGGCGGGCTGACTTCCGGCTGGACCTCTGCTTGAGTTATGTCGAGGCTGGACGGCTCAAAGAGGCCGAACCACACCTCGCGTTGTTGTTGGCGAGCGAATTCGACGATCTCAGGCGTCTGACCGTGCTGCAGGCAGCAGGGCTACATGCTCTCGCTCGGGATTCGCTCGACGTCGCCTCGACGTTTCTGACCGATGCCACCGAAATCGCAAGCCGCTACCAGTCGGCCCAGGAGACGGGCGCGCAGATGAAGCTGCTCGCCGAGCTGGCACGCCGACAGGGACGGCTCGAGGATGCGTCCAGGCTCATCGACAAAGCCCTCGAATTCCAGCTCGCGGAAGACAATCTGACCTACACCCGTGAGTCGATCATCGAAAAGATCCGCATTGTGAGCGAGTGCATCGCTCTCGGTCGAGACGGTACCGAGCAGCAGTTGGCCGAGGTACGCGACGTCGTTTGCGACTTCGACGGCTTTGGCCCAGCAAACGTTGCCCTGCGGGCGTTGATGGACCTCCAGCTCGCTGCGATCGACGGCGCGATGGACCAAGAGCGCGCCGAGCACACGGTCAAGGCGCTAGCAGATGCCGGGTACCTGGTTGAGTCTGCCGAAGCCTCGTTGCTGGCACTCGCGCACCGGGCCCAGGACCCCGGCGTCAACCGGGCGCAGCTCGAGTCCGGCTTCATCGAGGTGCATGAGCTTGCGACGACACATGGCATGTCATGGGTGCTCAAGCGGCTCGTCGCATTGGCCAGAACGGCCCGGATCTTGCTCGCCGATGCGGGCGATCCGCAAGCCCAAACCAGTGCACCGGTTCCCGACTACCCGCACTTCTTGACCAATCGCGAGGTCGAGGTCATGTCAGTGCTCGCCGAGGGCCTCACCAACAGGGGAATCGGGGAACGCCTCTTCGTGAGCCCGCGAACAGTTAGCACCCACGTCTCGAACCTGCTGGCGAAGCTGGGAGTTGGCACTCGTGGCGAAGCGGCCGCGGCGTACCACCGCCTCGGTCTTGCCGAGATCATCGATCTGCGGGATCGGCAAGCTTCCGAGCAAACCTCAAGCTGAACTGGCGCGCTTCGTCCAAGCGCCAGAGCTAGAACTTCGGCCGATGACCTTGATCTTTGGCGTTGGATGCCGATGGTGACTTCAGCGAGTAGAAGGCGCACTAGTGCCTCTGGAAGATCCGACCCATGGACCCTGCATCTGACATGAACTCCGCGAGGAGAACTAAGCACGGCTTTACGCCAGCGCGTCGTGTCGCTGGACTCACCGTGTGCATCGCTTTGGCGTCACTCGGGATCATCTTCGCCCTTCCTAGCGGTACAAGCATCGAGCGCGGACATCTCGGAATGATGAGCGCCCTCGCCGTGGCGTTCATGCTGTCGGAACGCCTGATCTTTCATATCGAAGCCCGCCAAGAAGCCAACAGTTATACGCCCACAGAGATCGCTCTGGCGATCGGCGTGGTCTTTGTCTTCCCCCTTGAGTTGGTCATCGCCCGTCTCATCGGCGCATTCGTAGGCATGATCATCTGGCGCCGACTCCCGGCCATGAAACTCCTTTTCAATCTCGCGCATTTCGCGCTCGAAACTCTCGTCGCAGTCGCCGTCTTCGTCGCCATCTCCTCGTTCCACGGCGGCGTCGCCATGACATGGGTGGCGTTGCTCATCGGGATCAACATTGCGTTGGTCACGGGCGGAATGCTCGTCGCTACAGCAATATCGCAGTTCGAAGGAGGCCTGTACCGGCTGATCCGCAACGAAGTTGTGTCTGCTCCGGTGTTTCATCTGCCGCCGGCAGTCTTGGCGACCTTGATTGCCGTTTGCGCGACGGTCGACCCATGGCTCGGCCTGTTCGCCTTCACGCCAGCACCGCTGGTGTGGTTTATGATCCGTTCCCATGCGGCGCTCATGCACCGTCATCGCGATCTCATGAGCGTGCACGACTTCAGTCGGATCGTGGGAGACGCAACGGACCTTCGTGAGGTAGCCACCGCAGCCGCGGAGCGTCTTGCCACCACCAGCCGCGCCGAACGGGTGACGCTGCGTCTCTGGACGAACGACGGCACACCCATCGACGCAGTGATCGGCCGGCCGATCGATCGCCGGCACCTGCCTGACACCCCTACTGATCCAGGATGGATGCCGCTCCTCGAAAGCCGCCACGCATGGTGCTTGAATGCGGGTGACCCGACGTCTCCTGCTGGGATCACGCTTGGCGAGGCAGGCATCGACCATTGTCTTATCGGCGCCGTCACTGATGAGCACGGCCCGGTCGGGGTGGTAATTCTCAGTGACCGCCAAGGTGCATCCAGAACATTCGACGAAGACGACCGCGCTCGGCTCACCTCGATGGTGCAACAGCTCGCGATTGTGGTCCGAAAAGCTCAGTTCCATTCACAGATCCAACACGAGGCCGCCCACGATCGTCTCACCGGATTGCCGAATCGCGGCTATTTCGAGGCTTGGGTCGATGCGGGCGTCGATACGGCGGAAGAACCCCGAGCGGTGCTGCTGATCGACCTCGATCGTTTCAAGGAGATCAACGACGCGTTCGGACACCACGCAGGCGACACGGTGCTCATCGAAGCTGCCCACCGCATCCGGTCAACCTGTGGGCCCCTAGACCTTCCATCACGTTTCGGAGGAGACGAGTTCGCCGTGCTCGCAGCCGCCAGCGATGTCGAGGAGGCCAAGAGACTTGCCGAGAAGATCTCCGTCGCCCTAGAGAAGCCCTTCGAACTTGGCGTGGCCACCGTTGCGATTGGGGCCAGCGTCGGCATCGCCATCGCCCCACTTCACGGCCGCAATGCCGCAGGACTGCTCCACCGCGCCGATATCGCGATGTACGACGCAAAGACGCGCTGCATCCGCTCCAGCGTCTATTGCGACGATCTCGAAGAGACCGACTCAACACGGCTGACGATGCTCGCCGACCTTCGTACCGCACTGAAGGACAAGGCCCTCACCGTCGAGTACCAACCCCAGATCGATGTGGCAACGGGCAGAGTGATCGGCGCCGAGGCCCTCGCCCGATGGAACCACCCCGAACACGGCCAGGTGGACCCGATGGTGTTCGTCGGTCTTGCAGAACAGGCCGGGCTCATCGAAGGACTGACCCAGCAGGTGTTGTCGCTTGCAACGGCGTCCGCCGTCGAGTGGCAGCGGCGAGGATGGGACCTCGCGGTGTCCGTCAATATCTCGGCGCAAAGCCTATTGGACGAGGGGCTCGGATCACTTGTTGCGACTGCTCTTTCCGAGAGTGGTTTGGCCCCCGATCGCCTGACGCTCGAGATCACCGAAACAACGATGATGGGAGAAGCCACCCGCACACATCGCATCTTGCAGGGCCTGGCCGACCTCGGCATTCGGCTTTCTGTTGATGACTTCGGCACCGGCTATTCGTCGCTCGTCAACCTACGCCACTTCCCCATCTCTGAATTGAAGATCGACCGCAGGTTCGTTTTCGGCCTGATGAAGGACCAAAACGACGACATCATCGTACGGTCGACGATCGACCTTGGTCAGAACCTCGGATTGACCGTGGTCGCCGAGGGGGTCGAGAACGCAGACGTGCACGCAAGGCTGATGGAGCTCGGCTGCGACAGAGCACAGGGCTACGGAATCAGTCGACCGTTATCATCGCAGGCGTTCCTTTTCTGGATCAGCGACCGTCTCAAAGGCGTATCGACCAAGTCCGAGCCAATGGAGCAAGTGACGCGCTGCGCAGCGCCTCTACACCACGTCGAGGTCTGACGTGGTCGAGCCGAACCGCCTCGGTAATGCGCCGACGCGCTCGTAGACCGCCTTACACCACCAGCGAGCCGCCGCCAGGCGTCCTAGCAGTCCGCGTCTAACGGAGGGACTGTCAGACGAATGGTGTAATGGGTCTGGCCGGCTACTTCGTTTACTTGAGGAGTGATTCTAGAAGAGTCTCCCTTTGAAGGTGATGGCGAAGGCGTTGAGTGCTGGTTTCCATTGGTTCATCCAGCGTTTTTGGCCGGTGCCTTTTGGGTCGAGGGATCTGACGACGAGGTACAGGCATTTCTTAGCTACCGGCGCGAGTTCTTAGATGAAAGAGTCCTGTCGCAAACTTCAGAAATGATCAGCTGGCTTCCCCGGCGTCCCGAACTTCTGGAAGTGTTGGCTCACTTTCGGTGTATGGTGCCTGTAGCCGGTAGATGGGTCCCAACCGGGTTCCCACACATCAGGTTTAGGGGCGGTCGTGGATGCCAGAGGCGTGACCTCATCGGAAGCGGTCGACGGCGGGCCGCTCTCCGGTCACCTACTAAGGCGTTCGCTGTGGTGGTTCGTCGCTGCGGCGGTTCTCATGGCCGGAGGCGCAATCGGTTCGGTGATAGTCGCCCAAGCGGTGGCCGGGGCCGAGGTGGCCAGACAGCACCGAGCTCTGGGGGCCACAGCGGCCGATGTAGCGACTGAACTCCAGGCGGCCGTTGAGGCCGAGGACAGTCTGGTGGCCACTACGAGTGGGTACCTTCTCGCCAACCCGTATCCCACGAGCGCCGAGTTCCTCGATTGGAATACTGCGGCGAAGACGTTGGAGTTCCATCCGGACGTCCTTGCTTTGGGTGCCGCCGTCATTGTCTCCGCCGAGGATGTCTCGGCGTTCGCGGCACGAACAGCGGCCGGACGGATCAGCGCGGGGAACCCGAGCGGAGCTCTGGTCATCACGCCGCCTGGCGATCGGGCTTTCTACTGTCTCGTTTCAGCAAGTCTGTACCCGGATTCGGCCCTCGCTTTTCCTGAGGGGTTTGACCTGTGCTCGGTCGACGCAATCCGAGCGGGGGTCGTCGATGCCCGCGATTCTGGGCTCAGAGCGTACAGCCCCTATGTAGTTGGTGACACGGTGTTGCTCTCGGTCCAGTCGCCGGTCTATCGAGATGGCGTGACGCCGTCCACTGTCGAGGGGCGGCGAGCCGCGTTGGTGATGATGGTCGGTTCGGTCATCGATGCCCGAGCCCTGTTTGTTTCGGCCCTGCGCGACCATCGGGGTGTGACTGTGTCGTTGAGCCGCTCGCAAGATTCGGAGATCGAGTTTTTCAGTGGCGTGCCGGCGAGCGGTGCGGAGTCTGTGAGTCTCGATCAAGGCAACGGTTGGACGGTGACCACGTTCGGTGCCGTCACCGAGGCCGGGATCTCCGCCAACACCGCCGCCATGGCCCTGTTGCTCGGCGGACTGCTGGTGAGCGGCCTGCTAGCAGCTCTCGTGTTCGTGCTCGGCACCGGCCGTGAACGGGCTGTGGCGGTTGCGGAAGAAGGGATCCGGGATCTCCGCCACCAGGCATTTCACGACTTACTCACCGGACTACCCAACCGGTTTCTTGTTCTGGATCGGCTCGAACAGCTCTTGTCGTGCAGCCGCCGCCACAACACGGGCTGCGCTGTGTTGTTCCTTGACCTCGACGATTTCAAGGACGTCAACGAGACCTTCGGGCACGCCGTGGGCGACCAGCTACTCGTCGCTGTCGCCGCCCGACTCGAAAGCGCCCTCAGCGAGAGCGACACGATCGGCCGGCTCGGAGGAGACGAGTTCGTGGTCCTGACCGACGGTGGAACCTTCCAGGCCGACCCAGAGCTGCTGGCTGAGTGTCTCCTCGAAGCGATGCGCGAGCCGTTCACGTTCGACCACGGCCCGTCGCTGCTAATAACTGTCAGCATCGGCGTCGCTATAGGTGCCCGCACAAGCCCCGGCGACCTTCTCCGAGATGCCGATATCGCTCTCTACCAGGCGAAAGCGGCCGGCAAGAATCGCTGGGAATTCTTCGACCCCGAAATACGGGCACAGGCCATCCACCGGCGCGACCTCGAATTCGATCTCCGCTCAGCCATCGAGGGCGAACAGTTCAAGCTCTTCTATCAGCCGATCTTTGCAGTCGCCAACCTCACCATGATCGGGGTCGAGGCTCTGCTGCGCTGGGAACACCCCATCCTCGGACTAGTCCAGCCCAACGAGTTTATCCCCATCCTCGAGCAGAACGGCGAGATCAACGAGGTGGGCCGCTGGGTCCTGCAGGAAGCGTGCACGCAAGTGGCAAGCTGGGTCGCCCGCGGCGACACCCTCGAGATCTCGGTCAACGTGTCCGGTTGCCAACTCGACCAGGACAACATCGTCAACGACGTCCGAACCGCCCTCGAATCCAGTGACCTGGATCCGGCCCTGTTGATCCTCGAAGTGACCGAGACCGCTCTCATGCACAACGCCGAGGACACCGCCCGACGGCTCCGAGCACTAAAAGCCCTCGGCGTACAGATCGCGGTCGACGACTTCGGCACTGGCTATTCGTCTCTCGCTTACCTGCGTCGCTTCCCCGTCGACTGCCTCAAGATCGACCAGGCCTTCATCAACGCTATCGACGACTCATCCGAGTCTGAAGCTCTCATCGCGACCTTCGTCCAACTCGGCCGCGCCCTCGGCCTGCGGATCGTCGCCGAAGGCGTCGAAACGACCTACCAGATAGACCGCCTCAGAGACCATCAGGTAGACAACCTCCAAGGCTTCCTGCTGGCTCGACCCCTCGACGCAACCACCATCGAAACGAACCTCCTAGATCCATCCCGCCCAACCAGGCGGCTACGACACCATCTCCGGGCCGTCCAAAGGAGGTTGACCCAGGAGTCGTGCCCTTCCCGAGTGATCACAGTGGGGCCAAAATAGGTTGACATTCCCACCTCCCCAGGTTTTACGGACGGTCCTCGCCACCCGATCGGGTCGCTTCAGTCGTCAAAGCCGAATTCGGCATTATTTGCATCTGATCCGCAACACCTTCCGGCTCGCCAGCCGCACGGACTGGGACAAGATGGCCAAGGACCTGCGCCTGGTCTACACCGCACGAGCCGACGCAAAACCCAGGGTGATTCAGTCTTGATTGCTCGGCGGCGTGCGGCCAATGGCTTCGCACACAAAACCGGCGGCGGCCCAGCTCGACAGGTCGATCACCCGGCGGGTATCGAACACATAGGGCGTGTTCATCGCCGCGGCCACATCGTCAGGATCGGCATCTGAGAACTCGGGCCACTCGGTGAGCACAACAAGCAAGTCGGCACCGGTTGCAGCGCCGACCATGTCGTCAACCTGTGTGAAACCGTCGGCGCTGAAGCTGGCCTTTGGGTCATAACCCACAACCTCGACGTTGGCAGCCAGCAAACGTTCGACGATCTCGAGTGCCGGCGACGAGCGGGTGTCGTCGGTGCCCGACTTGAACGCCAATCCCCACACCGCAACGCGGGTGCTTCCCAGCCGATCGAGGATGCCGCGTGCCCGGCCAGCGATTCGCTCGAACTGCCGCTCGTTGGACTCAACGACCTCGCGCAATACCCCGAAGTCGTAGCCAGCGCGTTGGGCTATCGCGTTCAGCGCGGTGAGATCTTTCGGAAAACACGACCCACCCCAGCCCGGTCCTGGATTCAAGAAGTGAGGTCCAATCCGTCGGTCAAGGCCCATGGCCCGCATGACCTCAGGCGCATCTCCGCCGACCACCTCGCACAACTCAGCGACTTCGTTGACGAACGAAAGGCGGGTTGCGAGATAGGCATTGCACACGTACTTGATGAGCTCGGACGTCGCCGGGTCGGTCAACATCAGCTCGGCATCGATGCCGTCATACAAGCCGGCGACCTGAAGCCGGACTTCGGCCGTATCGGCACCGATGACGATGCGGTCGGGGCCCATGAAGTCGGCCAGTGCCGTACCTTCGCGCAGGAACTCGGGGTTCGATGCAACCGCAACGTCGTCACGGCCGATCAGCCCGTGCACCTCGTGCGTCGAGCCAACCGGCACGGTCGACTTGTTGATGACGATGGCCCCCTCGGCCAGGAACGGCGCGATCGACGTTGCCGCTGCCCGCAGGGCCCGCAGGTCAACCGAGCCGTCTTCGTCAGCCGGCGATGGCACACAGAGGAACACGAAGTGGGCGTCAGCGATCGTGGTGGCGACATCGATCGAAATCGTCAACCGTTGGCTGCTCAGGTGCCGGTTCAGCGCCTCTTCCATGCCGGCTTCATAGAACGGCACCTTGCCCTCGAGCAATGACGCAACCTTGGCTTCGTCGATGTCCAGGATGGCAACCTGATGGCCCAGTTCTGCCATGCAGACACCGGTGGTCAGGCCGACATATCCCGCGCCAACCACTGCGACTCGATATGTGTTCTCAGTCAAAATACGTCACCTAGTCAGGGGGCCCGAATCGGGAGTACTGAGCCTGACCGGGTGTGCGCCCGACAGCGTAGGCCCATAAGCGTTCGCACCAGCGGACGAGGCTACTGTGACGCCGGTGCAGGACGAGATCGTCAACAAAAGAGCGCGGTCCGCCAGCCGGTCCGCGAGTGCCCCAGCCACCTCAGCCACCTCAGCCGACCATGGCTGACTCATCGGCCTTCGAGGAGCCAGGTCATGTTCGCCCAGGATTGTTTCGACCAGCGGATGCACCGGCCGCACCTTCTTCTGCACGCTCGCTGACGCGACGGCAATGGCATAGCCACCAGCCGCGGCGTGTGCTCTCGTCAGCGAATGGCAAGCGGCGACCGACACACATTGGCCGTGC
>JBDNHG010000490.1:0-4821 GCA_041688925.1 Acidimicrobiales bacterium
CGAAGCGAGTCGACCGCGAGCTTCGAAAAGAACGAACCGGACGCGACGGTTGGCGCGAGCTAGACGAGAACAATATGACAGCGGTTCTCGGCGAGCATCTGGGAGCCCGTGTCGCCCTTCTGAGTCACCCCAGCGGACGAGTGCGGATGGCAGCGATGGAGCAGTGCACTGACCTAGCCTTCCCGACCGGGACTCTGCGCACGTTGGTGCATCGATGCGCCGACTGCGTGGACAGCATCTCTGCCGTCGCACGCGAAACCGTAAGCGCAGCACTTGCTGACGAACTCGAACGTCCTGACCGCGGTGCCCTGTCAACACCGGTTGCCTACGCGGTCACCGAGCTGCGGAGTTCGGCGGACCTTGTGCTCCAGTGTCCAGCTCTGGTGATCGATGCTCTCGAACTCACATCTACGAGCTGGCGCCCACGCCGAAGGTTGACCCTTCGTACCACTCACCAATACGACCAGCTGGCTGAGCACCTCCGCACGATGGCTGTGACCACCGAGATCTCTGAGCGGGCGCGACAGCAGCTTTACAGTTGGCTTCGCGAGCAAATAAGCCTCTATGGACGAACCGTCATCGACGAGTCTGA
Source organism: Acidimicrobiales bacterium (assembly GCA_041688925.1). Classification (GTDB taxonomy): domain Bacteria; phylum Actinomycetota; class Acidimicrobiia; order Acidimicrobiales; family UBA10347; genus UBA10347. The sequence continues at coordinate 593 of JBDNHG010000490.1, forward strand.
GCAAGACTGTTAGCGCCCAAACACCTTGGCTTCTGGCACGCGCTTGCGGGAGGCGCCGTGAACCTGTGCAATGTTGCACCGTCTCAATCGGCCGAGGCGATCCTCATCGGTTTGAGTTCGCGGTCGGGCCGTTTGATCAAGTCAGCTGTGTCAACCCACTCACATATCACCTGGTCTTCCTGGAAGGTCAAGTCTGATGTGGGTGCGCCGAGGCCTGACGAGAGTTCGGTCATTCGGAGAACGACTGCGTCAATGACGTTTGAGGTTCGACCGGGTTGTCCGGTCGTCAGCCAGTCGCGGGCAGCGTCGGCCGCTGTCGAACCAACGCGATCCCAATAGTCTTGCTCGCCGTAATGCGGGTCTGCTTCGAGGTCGCGCTTTGGCCATCGGGCCACTATGAACTGGTAGTAGAAGTACTTGTCCTCACCGGGTGGTTCGACGAGTAGCTGCATGCGAACCGAGAGCGTATGGGAGTGGGGTAGGTCGTCGAAAGGGATCGGGTCGGAGAGAACCAGGGCGTATTTGGCGGGTGCGGGACGAACAGCGAGGTTGCTAGTGGCCAGCGAGTCAAGCCGAGCGCGAGCAGAATCTCTGACGAGGCTTGTCAGTTGGTCAGGCATGGAGGAGGTGTGACGCTTCGACCCAAACGCATCCGCGGCAGCCTCGAAGGCAGCTGGCGTTGCCGTCGCCAGTTCTTCACAACGCTCGATCAATTGCTTCTTGTCGAGGTTGAGGCCGTTGGCAAGTCGCTCCCATTGCTTGCTCCCGATTCGCTTGATCTTGTACTCGCCTCCGATCTTCATGGCGAGCTTGATCTTGTGCCCCCTTGAATTGTCGTATGGCAGGAACGATGAGATGTCATAGAGCGGAGCAAGGCGAGTCTGAGCTTCGCGGTGCAACAGTCCGTAGTTCTTCGCATGGGCATCGGTGCCACCGATGATCCAGTTGAAGATCAATGCGTCCACAAACCTTCGAATCTCTCGTTGTGCCACGGTTGGGCCAGTTGCACGTCCTGTGGCGCCTGCGACAGCACTTACTGAAGGACCGCCGTCGCGTTCGTACTTCATGGCTGGGTGCAACCCGAGCGCTTGGCAGAGATCCTCCTGGTGAATGCGAAGCCATTTGCCACGCGCGTCCTCGACACGATCAAAGCGCTCGACAACCAGCGCCTCTTCTTTCCCAAACGACGCAATATCTGTCTTAGCGGCGACTAGACCGAGGTTTCTCGCGGCCAGCAGGCACAGGTGTTCGTTGATGTGTTGGTCGTCGTAGGTCGGCATTGCAGGCTTCAAGATGTGAGTTGAAGGCTCGTCACCGCGAGGCACACCCCACCGCTCTGTGTCTACGTTCCATCGCAAGGCTGTTTTGGACTGAGCGCCTGCCAAGCTGAATTGGCCAGGTGTGTGCTTACCGAGCCAGCTTGTTGCATCGGTTCGAAGGTCCTTTATCCGCTCTTCTAGTTCATGCTCCTCAAGCCAATGCACACCACTGTCCCGGTCGGAGGGGACGCCATGGTCGGAGTGATAGAACTGGACTGCTCCCGCACAGTCCAACCCGATCTCGGTCGCCAGGAATGAGACAGGCGACGAGATGGAGGCGTCAAATTCGGTCGCCCAACGACGAAGCACGTCCTCGTTGTCCGGAAGTAGACCCCACAGCCAAGCATGTGGGATCTGCCCACGATGGAGCGCATCGGTTCTTGGCATGGAAACCGAGAGCGTCGTTGCCGACCGGTTCTGGCGGTAGTCGGCGGAGTAGCTGATCTCAGGCTGGCCGTCGCGAAGTGTCAATGTGCCGATCGAGGTGCCTTCGAGGGCAACCGTGAGTGCGCGGTCAGTCACGGGGGCTGTCCAATCCCAATAGGTCGTCCAGGTCTAACGAAGGTTTAGCCCGTGTTTGGAGCGTCAGATCAACATCGAGAGCGTCGAGCAGTGCGAGAACGGTGGTGAAGCGCAATCCACTCTTGCCGGATTCGACGTCGGAGATCCACTTACGGCTTACTCCGGCTCTCTGGGCCAGGTCCATCTGTGTCAGTTGTTTACTTCGGCGCAGATTGCGGATTGCGCCTGCGAGTTCTTGTGTGTTGCGGACTTGGAAGTGCATTTGTTCACCAAATTTCACCGTTCGGTGACATAAGCATAGATGTCACTGTTTGGTGACACAACCCAGTATGTCACTGTTCGGTGATATCAGCCCAAATTTCACCGTTCGGTGTACCCCCGCCTCATTCGTCGTGTGAATTGCTAACGGACGTGCGGCTGGAAGCGTGCTTCTGTGCAATGTCGCACCATGCTCGCACTGTCGACCGTTGCCAACCAACCACATCGCAGCAAAAAGTAAAGAAGAACCGGTGCAGCCGCACCGGTTCTTCTTAGTGGAGCTGGAGGGAATCGAACCCTCGACCCCCTGCGTGCAAATGTGCCGACCTGGCTGAAATAGGCGGATCTGATGTCTTCGCGTGTCGTTGAGTGTGGCTAGATCACTCGGCGGTCGCTATGAACCTGTGCAATATTGCACCGTATGTTGGCTACGGAGCGAGGGTTCCGATCGGAAGAACCATGATCCCATCGTCGCGCTCGTAGGCGTACCCAGTAGCAGTGATTACTCCCAAACAAGCTGGCATGCCCCAAGCCTCTGTATTGATGTTCTGCACAAGCCGTTCGAGCGCGTCTGCACCCTTGTCAATCTTGTTGGGATTTAGCTTTACTTCGAAGGCGGCCCACTGTCCATCCAGTTGAACCACAGCGTCAACCTCGAGGTTATTGCTATCGCGATAGTGAAAAACGGTGCCGCCAAGAGGTTGAGACAACACGCGTAGGTCCCGGACTACCAGTGATTCGAACAGCGAGCCCATATGTGACAGCTCAAGCAGTAGTGCTTCAGGGCCCGCTGTGTTGGACGTTGCGACCGCGAGTGACGGGTCGACGAAGTGACGTTTGGGAGCGCGTCGGAGTGTCGCTGCTGACTTCATACTTGGTGACCAAGCCGCTTGATCCTCGATCAACATCAGTCTCGTAAGTGCATCAAGGTACTGGTCGACAGTTGACTCGGCTAGACCAGAATCGTGCGCAAGCACCCTACGTTGGGCATCCGATGCCACGTTTCGCCCGAGGGATTGCAGAAGTCGCCCAATTCTCTGTGGATCGCGGCTCCCTCCAGCAAGTTGGTTCACTTCGACTTCTCGAACCTGTTTTAGATAGTCGCGGTTGGACCGCATTGCTTCTTTCGTTGGCGACTTGTATCGCGCAGGCCACCCGCCGATCACAATTCGTTCGGCAATATCTGTGACGGTTAGGCCTGGGTCTGGTGAAGACGGACGTTCGCCAGCCATGAGTGAGCTGAGGGAGATCGCACCGTTGGTGTGGCCTGTCTCGAACAGTGTCATCGGGCGCATGTGGAGAAACGAGAATCTGCCAGCACCTGTATGGCGGTTGATGTCATCGTCCGGAACAGAGGAACCTGTGAGGATGAACTGGCCCGGCGTCCCGCCTGTGTCATCAACATGGCGGCGTACGTGGTTCCAGATGGCGGGTGCAGCTTGCCATTCGTCGAGCAATCTAGGTTGCTTGCCTTCGAGGACTATTGAAGGTTGAATGTCAATAGCTCGCTGGGCTTCTTCGTCAGTATCAAGCCTGACCTCACTCTTGGCAATTTGTGACGCTGTTGCAGTCTTTCCACATGCCTTTGGGCCCTCGATTACTACAGCACCCGATGTAGCGATGCGGTCACTGAGTTCTGCATCGACAATTCTTGGTACGTAGTCCACTAGTACAAAGTACCTGTCGCTCCCTACGTTGTGACATCGTCAAACTATAAATTGCAGCAATACAAACCTATAAATTGTGGCAGTAGCAAACTATAAATTATGGTCTTGTTGATCATCACGTTGATCATCACGTTGATCATCACGTTGATCATCACGTTGATCATCACGTTGATCATCACGTACGTGAGGTCAGGTGTGTGCAATCGCCAACCGGCAGCGCTGCAATAAGTAAAGAAGAACCGATGCAGCCGCACCGATTCTTCTTAGTGGGTGTCCGGAATGTCACTATCCGCGCGATTGGTTCGCGCGGGGAGTGAAATAGGGTGATGGCTACCCCTGGATATCCGAGCGATCTGTCCGACGATCAGTGGGCCCTCATTGAGGACCTGTTCGATGCACCCAAGACGATGGGCCGCCCGTGGGCTCATGACCGGCGCCAGATCGTGAACGCGATCTTGTATCA
>JBDNHG010000491.1:0-5442 GCA_041688925.1 Acidimicrobiales bacterium
AGCAGGAGCAGGAGCAGGGGCAGGAGTAGGTTGTGGGTCAGCAGTCGACTCTTGCTCGGGCGCTTCTTGCTCGGGCGATTCTTGCTCGAGTTCAGGAACGATCGGCAGAGATGGCGGCGTTGTTGGCGCCGTCGAATCGACCTGATTCGTCGCTCGTTCGAGAATCTGATCGATCCAGTCCGGTTCGCTGACGCCGCCGGCGCCCAAAGGCGGTTCGCCGCTCGTAGTCACGCAAGAAAGACTACCGTGCGTTCTCGGCGGCTCCAGCGCGGTAACGATCGAGTATCCGTGCGGCCGCGTCTGACGCGAAGTTCACTGGCAGCGCGGGCACTGCCTTTTCGATCGTCGCCTGCTCACCAAGTTGCAGCACGAGCCGCTCGAGCCAGGTCAGACTCGATACCGCCAGTGTGACTCTCAGCGTGCGAGCGCTGCGCTTGACTTCTTCGACAGGGAAGGCCTCGGCCACCCACGCAGCCTCGGGAGTCAGCTTGAGGGTGACACGTATGTCGTCCTCGGTGGCAGCAAACATCGACGCATCGGTCGACTCGACGGGCGCGAATGTCGCATCCTCGACATGCAGCGTCATTACCCGGTCGAGCCGGAACGTACGAACCTCGCCCGCCAGCTGACAGAATCCGCGCATGTACCATTCGCCGCCCTCGCTAAATACGCGGTGGGGTTCGACAGTGCGTGTCGTGGTTTCTGCCCGATGCAGGCTGTAGTAGTCGATCGCGACACAGTGATGGGCCTGCGCTGCCGCCATTGCTTGATCAACAACGACCGGATCTGCACCCCCGAGGCTCACATCGAGTTCATCGCCAAGTAACACGCCGAAACGTTCTGCAACCTTGTGAAGCGCTCGCTCGAGCGCACTGTCTTGACCTGCCGATGAGCCGAGCAGGCCGAGTCCGGCAGAAATCAGGCTCAGGCCCTCTTCTGGCGTCAATCTCAGCGGCGAGGTGAAATAGTCGGCAAGGGCGAAGCTCACCCGCTCGTTTTCGTCGTCGAGATAGACCTCGATCAACATGTCGGGCGTATACGGATAGACGCCAACAAACTGCACGACCTCGGTCAGGTCGCGGCGCAGACGGTCGATCGGATAGTCGAAACGATCGGCAATTTCAGACAGCGCCACTTCTCCCCTGCCGCTGACCCACGGGATCACGGCGAGCAGGCGTCGCATGCGGTCGGCCGCGGTCAAACGGCTCATGAGCCGACCATTGTTTCGAGCCAGCGCATCATGTCGTTGCGCAACTCTGGCGGCTCGAGTATCTCGGCCGCCTCGAACATCGACAGAACGAGTGATCGAAAAGCAGCCACATTGGTGACGTCGAGTTCAAGTTCTATCGACCCGTCGGGATGCTCGGCAACCAGTCGAGCATCTGTCAGATGATGTTGAGCCCACCGAGCGTGGCTGGCGTCGATCGCTACACGGGCCCGGTATGCCTGCTCTTCGTCGGTCGCAAACTGCCATGGCTGGCGTTCACCCGCAGGGCCTGAACGTGGTGCCGTTGCGGTTCCAGGCTCGCTGGTGCTCACCACACCCTCGATTCGGTCGAGACGGAAACTGCGGGCATCGGCCCGCACGGTGTCGTAGCCGTTGAGATACCAATGGCCACGCCGGAAGGCCAGGCGCCACGGTTCGACGCGACGCTCTTCGCCGCGGTAGGCGAAGGTGACGGTTGCTTCTTTGGTAACCGCCTCGTGCAGTTGTGTGACGGCGGGGCCCATAGAAATTGCGGCCAGTTCGGTGCCGCCTGCCTCGTCGGCGGGCGATGCACCTCCCAGCTTCCACAACGTGTCGTTGGCGGCAACCCCTTCGAGACGAATCAGGCGCAGCGCTACCGAGAGCGCAATGATCTCGTCGGCTTCGAGCCCGAGATCGTGCAGGTAATAGTCGCTCTGGCTGACCTGATAGCCATCGATCGAACCCTCGATCGACTCGGTGCGTTCGACCACGAGCGGGATGCCCAAACGGCGCAGATCTTCTTTGTCGCGTTCAAACGCCCGACGGAACGCGACCAAGTCATCGGGGTAGCCGCCGACACGGTCGTGAATTTCGGCGGCGCGAAGCGGACGATCGGTGTGAAGCAGCGCTGCAAGCAGGCCCAGCTGGCGTTCGAGCTTGTCCATAGTCCTCGGCGGCTACAGACTCTCGATCAGCTTCTCGACCCGCTCGTCGTGCGCCTTGAACGGGTCTTTGCACAGCACGGTGCGTTGAGCTTGATCATTGAGTTTGAGATGCACCCAGTCGACGGTGTAGTCGCGTCGGCGTTCTTTGGCGCGTCGGATGAATTCGCCCCGCAGGCGCGCCCGGGTGGTCTGAGGCGGGGTATCGACCGCTGCTGCGATCTGGGCATCGGTGCAGATTCGTTCGACGAGACCCTTTTTCTGCATGCGATAGAACAGGCCGCGATCGCGGTTGATGTCATGATATTGCAGATCGATGAGTGCCACTTTGGCGTCGGTCATCGAGAGGTTATTGCGCTCTCGGTACTTCTCGATCAGGTGATACTTGATGACCCAGTCGCACTCGGTGTTGAGCAGCAGCGGATCGTCGGCGATGGTCGTCAGGCAGTGCTCCCACATGGTGAGAGCCTGCTTTTCCATTGGGTTGAGCTCATGATGGTTGGCGTAACGCAGTGCCCGCTCGAAGTACTCGTTCTGAATTTGTAGTGCCGACGCCTCGCGACCGTTCGCGAGCCGCACCGGCCGTCGACAGGTGATGTCATGACTGATCTCGCGGATTGCTCGAATTGGGTTGTCGAGCGTCATGTCGCGTAGTACAACGCCCGGATCCTCGAGCATGCGCAGCAGCAATGAGGCAGCGCCGACCTTTAGGAACGTGGCGTATTCACTCATGTTCGAGTCGCCGACAATCACATGCAGTCGTCGGTACTTCTCGGCGTCGGCGTGTGGTTCGTCTCGGGTGTTGATGATCGGCCGCGACCGGGTGGTGGCGCTCGAGACGCCCTCCCAGATGTGTTCTGCTCGTTGGCTCACGCAATACATGGAGCCGCGAGCCGTCTGCAACACCTTGCCGGCACCTGCATAGATCTGCCGGCTGACGAGGAATGGAATCAGCACTTCGGCGTAGTCGCGCAAATCATCCTTGCGCGACGTCATGTAGTTCTCGTGGCAGCCGTAGCTGTTGCCGGCGCTGTCGGTGTTGTTCTTGAACAGATAGATGTCGCCGGCAATGCCTTCTTCGCGCAGGCGTTCCTCGGCTGACGTCAACAGCTGCTCGAGGATGCGTTCGCCCGCCTTGTCATGGGCGACCAGCTCGGTGATGTCGTCGCACTCGGGGGTCGCATACTCAGGGTGTGAGCCAACGTCGAGATAGAGCCGTGCGCCGTTCGCAAGGAAGACGTTGCTGCTGCGTCCCCACGAAACGACCCGCCGGAACAGGTACCGAGCGACTTCATCAGGGCTCAGGCGCCGGTGGCCCCGTTGGGTGCACGTTACGCCGTATTCGTTCTCGATCCCGTAGATGCGTCGTTGCACGGTCAGCTCACCAGACCAGCAAGTTCATCGCCGACAATACGCCGGAACGTGCGCCTGCCATGGTTGCGGTCGAGCACGGCAACCTCGAGGTCTTCGGCCACCAACGAACGGTCAGGGCCCTCGAGTGCAGTCTTGGCACGCTGGATCGCTGGGCCGAGTGCCAGACGAGCCTCGAAACCATCGTCGATCCGGTCTGAAATTGCCTCGGCTTCTCCGCCGAGCACGGCGTATCGGTCTCGATCAAAGACGGTGCCGTCGTAGAGGATTTGGAACAACTGGTCTTGCGCCGCGTCGTCTTCGTGCTCAGCGATCTCAGCGACCAGGATCTCGACTTCCAGCGGCTTCATCTCATTGGTGAACGTCTGTCCGAGAATCTGTGCGTACTGGTTGGCAAGACTGAGTGCGTCGACATCGTGCCGGCTGTAGTTGAATCCTTTGAGATCGGCATGGCGGATGCCTTGAATGCGCAACATGTCGAACTCGTTGTAACGACCCACACCGGCGAAACCGATGCGGTCGTAGATCTCAGACACCTTGTGAAGCGTGTTCGATGGATTCTCGGCGACGATGAGAATGCCATGTTCGTAGGTAGCTGCAATCAGCGACCGACCTCGGGCGATTCCTTTGCGGGCATAGTCCGCCCGGTCTTTCATGACCTGTTCGGGCGCTACATAAAACGGAGTGCTCATTGTGTTTGATCCTCTCGACTATGCCGACGCATTGCGGCTGATGAGCTCATCGACAAGGCGCTGGCTGCGGACCCGGATCTCGTCGTCGTCGAGCTGTTGATAACCCTGGTCTGTCACTGTTGCGACGATTGGGAACAGATTGCGGATGAAGTCTGGGCCACCAGTCGCCGAGTCTTCGTCGGCCGCGACATAGAGCGCCTCGAGCGCCAAGTCGACGGCCGCGTCGCGATCTTGGCCTCGGCGATAGCCCATCTTGAGCACCGTCGAAGCGTGCAGGCTTCCGGAACCGGTCGAGCTGTATTCGAGTTCTTCGTAGCGGCCTCCGCTGATATCGAACTGGAAGAGTCGGCCGACGTTCTTTCGCAGGTCATACCCGGCGAACAGTGGCACGACGACCATGCCGGCGCGGGCCGCGGGCAGGTTCTGTCGCAGCATCTGGCTGAGCTGTGCCGCCTTGCCGTCGAGGCTGAGTTCCTTGCCTTCGACCTTCTCGTAGTGTTCGAGTTGGAGCTGGAATAGGCGCACCATTTCGACCGCAGCACCCGCTGCGCCCGCAATGGCCACCGCCGAATGACGGTCGCTGGGAAACACCTTTTGCATCGTGCGATAACTAATCAGGTTGCCCGATGTTGCACGACGGTCGCCAGCGACGATGACGCCGTCGTCAAATCGCATGGCGATACACGTTGTGCCGTGCGGAAGGTCGAGCACCTCGCCGGGGGCAGGATCTGACATCAGACCGGACTGACGAGCGAGCCGGGAGAAATCAGATCCCGGGTCATCGCCCATTGCAAATGTTGGCAAACTCACCCTCTGAGACTAACCCGGTTGGGCCGGTGGCCTGGCTACTGTCCACCCTTTTGTACATAGGACTTCACGAATTCTTCGGCGTTGGTTTCGAGGACCTCGTCGATCTCGTCGAGAATGTCGTCGAGGCCATCGGCGAGTGCTGCCGCTTTGGCGGTGGTCTTTGGAGCCTCGGTTGTTTGCTTGGTCTCGGCTGGCGCCGGGGCCTGTCGCTTTTCTTGTTCAGCCATTGGGTAGTGCCTCTCTTGAGAAACTGGTCAGCTCTCGAGCCGTTCAAGCAGCTCTTTTACAGTGTCGCACCCGTTGAGCAGGTCTGCCACATGGGCAGCACTCCCCCGGGTTGGTTCCATCATTGGTACCCGGCGAAGTGGCGGCTCGCCGGTGTCGAACACCATTGAATCCCAATTCGCAGCCACGATGGCATCAGGGAATCGCCTCAGAC
>JBDNHG010000492.1:0-8322 GCA_041688925.1 Acidimicrobiales bacterium
GGCGGGAACTCGTTGGGCAGGTACCGCCACTGACAGCCCGTGCGGCACTGATACAAGATCGCGTTCACGATTTGGCGCCGGTCATGAGCCCACGGGCGGCCCATCGTCTTGGGTGCATCGAACAGGTCCTCAATGAGGGCCCACTGCTCGTCGGACAGATCGCTCGGATATCCAGGGGTAGCCATCACCCTATTTCACTCCCCGCGCGAACCAATCGCGCGGAGAGTGACATTCCGGACACCCACTTAGGCGCCCAACAATTTGGCCATTTCTCAGAAGACGATGCGGCTTGCCCCCAACTGCTGCCAGACTGACGTCATGTCTGAGTTCCAGGTCGGGTCGCGCATGCAACGTCACGATCTCCACAAGCTGCATGGTCTGGGCAATGACTTCCTGGTTTGGTTCCAGCCCGAGGTGCCAGCTGATGCCGACCAGACAGCGCGTATGTTGTGCAATCGCACGACCGGAATCGGCGCCGACGGTTTGATCGTCGCAATCGACAACCGCGTTGCACCACAGTTCGTTTTGTTCAACGCCGACGGCAGCCGGGCCGAGATCAGCGGAAATGGCCTGCGCTGCTTCGCTCATGCCATCGCAGGGCGTCGTGGGCTCGACGAACTCGAAACTCTCGTAGCCACCGATGCAGGGGACCGCACGGTAAAGATCACCGGTGCGCTCACCGATGCAGCGACTGTCTCGGTTGGCATGGGTGCCCCTAAGCCAGGGCCCAGCCTCGAGCACGTCGACCTCGACGCGCTCATCGACTATCGCCGCGCCGACACCGTCGACCTCGGCAATCCACACCTTGTCATCGAAGTAGCCGACCTCGACGCGCACGAGATCGCCATTGTGGGTCCAGCCATCGAGGCGCACTTCCTTCCCACCGGCATCAATGTCCATCTCGTGCGGCCGACCGAAGCCGGGCTGGACATGTCAATCTGGGAGCGCGGCGTCGGTGTGACCGAGGCGTGCGGTTCGGGGGCGTGTGCCGCAGCAGCAATAGCGTCGCTCACTCGCCCCGATCAAGGATCCTTCGTTGTGCAGATGCCCGGAGGTTCGGCCACCGTCGACGTTGGCGATGAGCTGACTCTGGTGGGTCCCAGCGCCTATATCGCCGCGATCGAACCAACGAGCTGGCGGTAGTGCACCATGGGTGACGAAACTCCCGTAGCGGCTGCAGGCGAAAGCCACCGCGGCGCGTTTGGAGACTATGGCGGCGAAGAACGAGCGTTCATCGACCGCTCGTTCCGAGAGAAGATCGTGCTCGTCGGCGTCAGCCTGCCCTCGGGTTCTGTCGAGGCCACCGAAGCGGCTCTCGATGAACTGACCGCGCTCGTCGACACCGCTGGCGCTGACGCTGTTGCCCGAGTCGTGCAGCGCCGTGAGGCGCCTGACCCTGCAACCTTCATTGGCAAGGGCAAGGTCGACGAAGTACGCAGCGAGTCAGATCTGCATGACGCAGACACCGTCGTCTTTGACGACGAACTATCGCCCGCCCAGCAAGCAAACCTCGTCAAGCTGCTCGGCCGAACCGCCATCGACCGCACTGCCGTCATCCTCGACATCTTCGCTCAGAACGCACACAGCCAGGAGGGCAAGGCCCAGGTCGAACTCGCCTTGCTGCGTTACCGGTTGCCCCGTCTAAAGGGAAGCAAACGTTTCTCTCAGCAAGGTGGCGGCATCGGCACCCGTGGCCCGGGTGAAACTCAGCTCGAGGTCGATCGGCGTCGCATCGAGCGTCGCATTCACAAACTCGAAGCCCAGCTTCGCACGGTGTCGAGCCATCGTCGCACCCAGTCGAAACAGCGCCGCCGCACCTCGAACCGTGGCGTCGCCATTGTCGGCTACACCAATGCTGGCAAGTCGACACTGTTGAACATCTTGACCGACGCCGGTGTGCTTACTGAAGACCGGCTGTTCGCCACGCTCGACGCGGCGACGCGCAAACTTTCGCTTCCTGGCGGCGAGAAGGTATTCCTGACCGACACGGTAGGTTTCGTTCGCAAGTTGCCCCACCAGCTCGTGCAAGCGTTCAAGTCAACGCTCGATGTCGTGATCGATGCCGATCTGCTGGTGCACGTCGTCGATGCAAGCGCACAAGATCCCGAGGGTCAGATCACCGCAGTGCGCACCGTCCTCAACGAGATCGGTGCAGGCGATATCCCCGAGCTCATCGTCTTCAACAAGATCGATATCGCCGAATCCCCCGACGTTTTGATGCGCCGCTACGAAGGATCACTCTCGGTTTCGGCAATGACTGGCGAGGGCACCGAGCAGCTGCTCGATGCTATTGGCGATCGTCTAGCGATCATGAACACGATCGTCGAGCTCGTCGTGCCGTTCGACCGCGGTGACATCATTGCCGAGCTACACCGTTCGGGTCAGGTCCTGAGCGAACAGGCCATCGACACTGGCATGAAGTATCGGGCCCGTCTCGACGAATTCTCGGTCGGACGACTGAGCGAGTTCGTCGTCGACAATGGAAGAAAATAGATGACCAAGGGTTATGTCCCGCCGCCGTATCCCTATGACCGGCTCAATGAACTGAAGCCACTCGCAGCAGGATTCGACGGTGGCCTCATCGATCTGTCCATCGGTACACCCTGCGACCCTGCGCCAGAGGCAGCGGTGCAAGCCATGGCCGAGTCCGGCAGCGAGCGCGGCTATCCGCCATCGATCGGCTTCCCCGAGGCGCGCGCCGCAGCTGCTGCGTGGCTCGAGCGCCGTTTCGGGGCAACGGTGTCACCCGATCATGTCGCGGCCACCATTGGTACCAAAGAGTTCGTGGTCTCCGCGCCTCGTTACCTGGCGCTGCGCACTCCTGATCGAGACACGGTGCTGTATCCCGAGATCAGCTATCCAAGTTATGCCATGGGCGCCGAACTCACCGGGCTGCGGGCAGTTCCGGTGGCTGTCGATGCCAATTGGAGCCCCATGCTCGAGTCGATCGACCCAGCCGATGCCGACCGTGCGCTGTGTCTGTGGATGAACAGCCCCGGCAACCCCGCCGGAGCGGTCGATGACCTGACCGCCGCGGCCGAATGGGCGCGAAGCCGTTCGATTCCAGTGCTGAGCGACGAGTGCTATATCGAGTTCACCTGGGACCGACCCGGCGCGACAATCCTCGATTCGGGTACCGAGGGTGTGATCGCCCTGCATTCGTTGTCGAAACGTTCGAACTTTGCAGGCGGCCGCTTTGGCTTCTATGCGGGTGACCCAGAGCTGGTGCACTACCTGTCAGAGATCCGCAAACATGCGGGCAACATGGTGCCGGGCCCGGTGCAGCATGCTGCGATTGCAGCACTCAACGACGACGCACACGTCGACGTGCAACGTGTCCGCTATCTCGAGCGACTGACGTACGTCGCTGGGCTGTTGCGTGAGATCGGGCTCGATGTCAATTTACCGGCAGGCGGCTTCTATCTGTGGCTGCGTGCTCCGAACGGTGATGCGTGGGCGCTGACGAGATGGCTCGCCGAAAACGCCGGTGTCTTGGTCAGCCCCGGCGAGTTCTATGGACCCGCAGGCCGCGAATATGTGCGGTTGGCGCTGGTTGCGACCATGGACCAGTTGCGGCTCATGGAGACTCGACTCAACGCAGCGCCAGCGTTACCGCACTAGACCGTCGCCGTCGGGCCAGCAGCGGTTTGGCGGTGAATTCAGAGCTTGCGCATGACGGTGACGACCCTGCCAAAGATGGTGACCTGATCGGGCGTGAAGACCATTAGTTCGAGCGCTGGGTTGTCGGGCTCGAGGATGATCTGGGTGCGCGAGCTGGTATGCAGCCGTTTGACGGTGCCTTCGTCGCCGGGGATACCGGCAACGACGATTTGGCCGATCTCGGCGGTCGGCTGAACCCGAACCACCACGAAGTCGCCGTCGAAGATGCCGGCACCGATCATCGAATCGCCGCGGACCCGCAACATGAACAGTTCGCCGTCGCTTGTCATCTCGGCGGGCATCGGCATGAGTTCTTCGACGTTGGATTGCGCCAGCACATCAGTGCCGGCAGCGACATCGCCGATGAGCGGCACATGGGTCACTGCTGCCTTGTCGGCGACCTTGCCTGAACGCGGGTCATAGCGCACTTCTATTGCGCGGGGCTTGTCAGGGTCACGACGCAAGAAGCCATGCTTTTGCAGGGTTCCCAGGTGTGAGTGAACCGTCGATGGTGAGGTCAGGCCCACGGCATCGCCGATTTCGCGTACCGACGGAGGAAATCCCCGCTCGCGCAGCGTGTCGGCGATGAAACTCAATATCGACTCTTGGCGACTGGTGAGCGTGTGGTTGGGGGCCGTGTCGGATGCCATCGGGATGTCCTTCTGTGGATTCGGGTTGCAATCGAACGAACGTTCGTTCTACAGTACCGAGCGTCGAACACATGTGCGACGAATGAATGTTCGTCGAACGAGCGTTCGAAGTCAAGTCTTTGACTGGTAAATACGGCGAGGTCGGGCACTAGCGGCTCGAACTTCAACGAAAACCCAAAATCACGTCTTCTGCGACCCACCACCAGACATCGCTTTCCGACACCGAATTTTGTCGGCCGAGAGTGTCACACCCCTCAGGAAGAATGAACTCATGACAGCCACCGCCTTCGCAATTGAGCCCGCTCTCGACCGGTTCGACGATGCTGATCGTGTCACGCCGATCCGCCCACACCTGCGCCTCGTGCATGGCGAGAGCTACGGCCCAGTCGTGCCGACCGATAAACATGCGTCGCTCGATGCATCGGTCGAGGTCTACCGGCGACGCCGCTTCTTCGCTCTAGTGGCAACCACTGTGCTCGTCCTGGCGGTCGCCTGGGCATCAGGCGTGTCGCTCACGAGCTTCTCCGGCGCCACAACGACCGGCGCCACAACGACCGGCGCCACAACAACCGGTGCGGGTGATGCGGTCCCGGTCGTGTATGTCGTAGTACCCGGCGATTCCTATGGCGCAATCGCTTCCGGGCTGGGGGCCGCCAATCCAGTGGCCGCGGCCCAGGTGCTGCGCGCCGCGAACGGCGGCGGCGAACTCGCTGTTGGCCAACGCCTTATTGTCCAGGCGAGTGACCTCACCGAACTCGGCGGCTAACGAGCCCGCAAATATCTAACAAAGATGATGTCATCGCCAAGCAGCACCCGGTCAACGCCGAACCGGCGAGCTTCGGGCATCGCAGGGCCGCTGACCATTCCAGGGTTGTCGCCGCCTGCTACCAGCGGCGAGTAGCTGATCAGCATCTCGTCAACAAGATCTGCTCGGAGGAAGAGGCCGTTAAGGGTCGGCCCTCCTTCGAGCATCACCGACTTCACCCCCCGATTGTCCAGGTCGGCAAGAACCTGCGCCGGATCCACCGAATCTCCGAGAGCTAGTACCTCGGCGATGCCGTCGAAGTCCGAGCCGCGGGTTCCTGCTGCCTGGTCGGTCGTGTAGAGCAACGGCATGAAGTCTGGATCGCTGAACAGACGCTGACCCGGATCTGGCGAAAGTAGTCCCGTGATCACCGCGATTGGAATCGACGCCGGTCGATAGTCTTCGGCAGCGACAGTGCTGGCGCCGACAATGATCGCGTCGGCTTGGCGGCGTGCTGCCACAAAGTGTTCGTGATCGCTCGGTGCACCCAGTCCTCCTGAGGCGCCATCGAGTGCAATTGCCCCGTCGATCGACGTGATCATCACCAAGGTGACCCACGGTCGGTTGTCGGGTTTCGGTCGGTCATCGGCGGCCAGTCGGCCCGAGACATCGACCGCCGGGTCTGCTTCGGGCCACAATTCGCGCATCTCTGAACGGTAGCGCTCTGTTATCAGCGCCGCCGTTGTCAGCTGCCGCCGCGGTGTGCGCCGGTCACGATCCATGACTCGCCGCGGATGCGCCAGCCCAAGGTCACGGCCCGAGCGGCAATGAACAAGACGAGCGCGATCCAAAGCCCGGTCAGGCCGCCGTCGACGGCTTGCACGACAGCTAGGGCAATCAGGAAGACTGCGGTACTCACCAGCATTGCGTATGCCAAGAAGCGCATATCGCCAGCGCCTATGAGAATGCCATCGAGCGCGAACACGGCACCGGCCAATGGCTGCATCAGAGCCAGAAGCAACAAGACTGCCAACGTCTTGTCGATCACGGCAGGGTCGTTGGTGAAGATGTCAGGAATGATTGGACGCAGCGCAAGCACAAGTACTGAAGCCACGATTCCGAGGATGATGCCCCAGGCGGTCAGGCGTCGTCCTGTGTGCAGCGCTTGTGGCGCATCGTGGGCGCCCAGCAAGGTGCCAATCATGGCTTGCCCGGCGATCGCAACCGCATCAAGGGCCAGCGCCGTGAAGTAGAAGAGTTGGGTGGCGATCTCGTGGGCACCGAGCGACGCCTTTCCGCTGGCGGAGGCGAACGCTGCGGCAACGATGAACGACAGGCGCAATGACGCGGTGCGGATGAACAAGGAGATGCCGTCACGTCCGAGTGCGCGCAAGGCCACACCATCGGGCCGCCGGGTGACGCCTTGTTCGCTGGCCGCCATGGCAATCCATCGCAGATAGAACCCGGCGCCAACCCACTGAAACAGCACCGTCGACAATGCCGAGGCAGCGACGCCGTAGCCGAGTTGAAAGACGAGAAACAGCTCGAGGAAGAGGTTGCCGAGCGCTGTGCCGAGTGCGATGTAGAGCGGTCGCTTGGTGTCTTTGAGACCCCGCAGGTAGCCGACGCCGGCCATGACCAACAACATGGCAGGAAAGCCAAGCACCGAGACTCGCAGGTAGATGACCCCAAACCGCTTGACGTCGGGTTCGGCTCGCAGCAGTTGCATGAGTTGAGGCGCAAGGACGAAGCACACGACGGCAAACCCGATGCCGGCCGCCGCTGCGATCCACAGGCCTTGAACGGCCTGATTCGCTGCGTCGCGATCTCGGCCTGCACCGAGCAACCGTGACACGGCCGACGTGGTTCCGTAGGCGAGGAAGAGCGAGATCGAGAGAACCGTGCCGATCACTTGGGCCGCCAGACCCAGACCCCCGAGCTCTGCGGTGCCGATGTTGCCAACCACGGCGGTGTCTGCCAAAACGTAGAGCGGTTCAGCAATGAGCGCGCCCAGTGCTGGAATCGCGAGCGTAAACATCTCGCGGTCGGTCGCCGTGAGCCGCATGGTGGACATCAACTCATTCTGCCCCCTGGATGAATCTCGGGTCGGCTCATTGCTGAGCGGTAAGGTTGCCGGAATATGAGTGCGATCATCCAGCCCGGATCAGCTGGCGTCACAAGCGCCAAACGATGGCTCAACGGCGCCGTCGGCTACGAGGTGTACGTTCGTTCGTTCGCTGACAGCAACAGTGACGGCATTGGTGACATCGCCGGCATCACCGGTCGCCTCGACTATCTGAAGTGGCTCGGAATCGACATCGTCTGGCTGACGCCGTTCTACCCGTCGCCGGGCCATGATCACGGCTACGACGTGTCGTTCTACTGCGACGTCGACCCGCGTCACGGCTCGCTCGGCGACGTCGACTCATTGCTCGCACGGGCCCACGAGCTCGACATGAGGGTGATCTTCGACATTGTGCCGAATCACACCTCGTCAGAGCATCGATGGTTCAAAGCAGCGATTGCTGACCCCACCTGTCCCGAACGCGACTACTACCTCTTTCGTGACCCCAAGGCCGACGGAAGCCCACCCAACAACTGGATCAGCCATTTCGGGCCGACCGCATGGACACTCGACGAAGCCAGCGGCCAGTACTACTGCCATCTGTTCTTGCCCGAGAAGCCTGACCTCAACTGGCGCAATCCTGCCGTGCGGGCCGAGTTCGACGCGATCTTCAAGTTCTGGTTCGATCGGGGTGTCGACGGGTTTCGCATCGACGTCGCCCATGGGCTGCTCAAACATCCTGACTTCCCTGACATCCCACTGCGTTCCGAGATCCCTGACGGGGCCGGTCCGCTCGAGACGTTCTCCAGCTATGACCACATCTATGACCTCGACCAAGATGACAATCTCGAGATCTTCACCCGCTGGCAAGATGTCGCTCGGCCCTACAACGCCTGCCTGATCGCCGAGAGCGGCGTCACCAATCATGAACGACTGGCCCGTTATGTCGGCGAGGGCGCATTGGACCTCACCTTCTTTTTGAAACCCGGTTGGATGGGCTGGGAACCTGACACCCTGATCGCCGAGCTGACAGGTTTGGCGAGCGTCGAACCCAATGGTGTCTCATGGGTCATCAGCAACCATGACCAAGCCCGCCCAGCAAGCCGGTTCGGCGGTGGGGCCGTCGGTCGCAATCGGGCGATGGCCGTGACGACACTCATGTTCGCGCTCGGTGGGGTTCCGTTTCTGTACCAGGGCGAAGA
>JBDNHG010000493.1:0-4322 GCA_041688925.1 Acidimicrobiales bacterium
GGTCGGTGTGCGACGACATGGCCGATGCCGACGTCGCCTCCTCGTGCAATGCCTCGGCGGCCCGATCGTTCTCGTTGATCTTCGCCATGATCGCCTGGCCAGCCCGGTCGAAGTACTCACGGTGATCGACCACGAACTGGTTGCTCTCGCGGAAGTCGGCCAGCATGCCGTTGACCTCGGGTAGCACATACCGTGCGACCATGTCCCAGCTACGCGAGATCGCTTCGTGATGAGCGAAGTCGTTTACGAAACCAACGACGGTGCCGAATCCGCCGGCCAGTTCGTACATGTCTCGGATTGCCTGCACCAGATCGTCGGGCGTGCCGATCAGCACACCGCCAGCCTCGGTCATAGCGTCCATCGTCTGTGCAGGGGTGTCCCACGCTACGGCCCCAGGACGCTGCAAGGTTCCAACGGTGTAGTCGGTGTGCCAGCGATGCAGGCCCTGCATCGCTTCGGCGCGTGCCTGCTCGCGGGTCTCGGCGATATGCCAGTTCATCAGCACTCGCCAGTTGGCGCGGTCCATTGTCTGGCCGTGTTTGGCGGCAGACTCCTCTGCGAAGCTCCACTGCAGGGGCAGAGCTGCCAGGCCCGCCGTCGACATCGAGCCAATCGACAAGATGCCCATGCCGTATTTGCCGGCCAAGGTCATGCCCGACGGGCTGATCATTGAAGCCACGGCTTGTGGGATCTCACCGTGTACCGGCAGCAGCTGCAACTTGGCGTCGTACATGTTGAACCAGTCGCACTCGTAGGTGAAACGTTCACCAGCGAGCAGGCGCCGCACGACACCAATTGCCTCGTCTTGACGATCGCGCAGCAACATGGGGTCGATGCCGAGCATGTGCGCATCGGAGGGTAATGCCCCTGGCCCGGTACCCAGAATGGCCCGGCCGCCGGTCATGTGGTCGAGCTGCACGATGCGTTGCGCCACATGGAATGGATGGTGATATGGCAGTGAAACGACGCCGGTGCCGAGTTTGATGCGATGGGTGCGTTCGCCGGCTGCGGCTAGGAACATTTCGGGCGACGGGATGACTTCCCAACCAGTCGAGTGGTGTTCACCACACCAGAACTCGTCGAAGCCCAGCTGGTCGAGCTGCTCAACCAGCGCGATGTCGCGTCGGTATTGCAGAATCGGGTTCTCGCCGATGGGATGATGCGGTGCGAGGAACGCACCGAACTTGATGGGCTTCATACGGGTTCTCCGTCGACGATGTGAGCAACGTGGTGCCACTGGTCTACTAGATGCCGATGTGACCATGTGAACGCAGGCATATGTCTACGTCGACTCGCGAGGTCAGGGTTCTCGCAATGAGATCACGTAGACGGCTGGGTTCCGAACGTGCGGATCGTGCCCGCTATTGCCTCGGTCAGGTTCGGGTGGAACCATGGAGCGTTGGTGCCACTCAGCCCGTGTGCTGGCTGGAGTTTGCGACACGCACCTTGGGGGTAGTACCGAGATGCGGCGATAACTCGTCGCGCTACTCAAGGAGAACCGTAATGAGCGACAACGCCACGTACAGCGTCACGGAGATTGTGGGCACCTCGAAGACCGGAGTCGACGACGCGATTCGCAACGGCATCAAGACAGCGTCGAAGAGCCTCAGAAATCTCGACTGGTTCGAAGTAACGCAGATCCGCGGCTACCTCGGCGACGGTGACGAGAACCTCCCCTCCTACTTTCAGGTCGGGATGAAGATCGGCTTCAAATTCGAAGACTGAAACTACTTGTAGATGAGGTCAAGCCCGTTAGCAGGTACAGCCGGAACCCGACGATAGGGGCGCGAGCGCGCCCGTTCAACGGACGCGCGAGCGCGCCCGTTCAACGGACGCGCGAGCGCGCCCGTTCAACGGAGTCGAGCCAGAGTGCACGCGCGGGCGGGCGTCGCGGGACTTCTCAAATTCTAGAGATTCCGCGTCGATAGTCGTAATGCCTGCCTACTCAGGATCTAGCCCACCCCGATGATGGGACTGTTGCGGGGACTGTCAGATCCCCGGTGTAACTGGTCTGGCCTGAAATGCTGAACTGAATGGTTCGGCTGGAAGGTCAGATGATGACAAGCAATGATGGTGCTGTTGTGGCACCGAGCAAGAAGAAGTCGGGTCTGCCCAGACTTTGGTTGATGTTCTGGCTTACGATAATGGGGTGAACCGCAAGCTAGAAGACCTCGGCGTCGTGCTGCAGTGGGTATCTACGGTGCTTTAGCACTGGGTGCGTTCCGGTGGGCCATCGAGGCCGACCGCTTCGTTTAGGTCCTGAGGTAGTAGTGGTTCGAGCTGACCGCAGGGAGACACTGGGACGTAGTCGGCCAAGGTGCCGGTGACGATCCGTGCGTTGACCAGTGGCCGATCGCCGATTGGTTCGCCGAGATCGATTGTCACTGGCTCTTCAGGATTGCCAGGACACTCCTGGGCACCGGCTGGTCTGTCCGCGACCAGCAGCAGGTACACGCTCTGTTGAGTCAGCAGGATCTGGGGTTGGCGCAAGCGTTCGCCCATGGGCTGGCCGCTTGAACAGGCACGACCCGTTGCGAGCAACAAGAGCGTTGATGATGTCTTGTCTAATGGTTGACTGGGGTCCAGGCGCCAATCAACCTCGTGTAGCCCTTCTGGAAGCGGGACCTGAATCGGGCATGGTCCACCGCCGCGGATCGCCGTTGGCTGCCAGGACACGTTGACCAGTTCGCTGCCAATAAGAGTTACCTCACCTTCGTGCCCAATATGGGCCATGAGTAACTCGGTCTCATTGTTGGTGAGCACCCAGTAGCCATCTTGGGGCCACCAAGCGCCTTCGCCCTCGATCGCGAAGTTCTCGAACACCTGCAGTGCTCCATCGGCGACTGTCGAATCGGCTAGGAGCACCGGGTTCTCGAGCGACCCTGCCAGAAACGACGGAGGCCCGCCACATTGCACGACCGTATTGGCCATGAACTGACCATTGCTGTCGGGCACCACAATCAGATTCTCCTCCGCTGCCTGTTGACTACCAGCTGCTTCGTTGTCGACAGCAATAATTCCACTGCCACACGCGGAGAAAACGAACAGCATTGCGACAACCGAACCAACAGAACTGAACCCGCGCATACACCAGTATTGCTGGTCGTTCCGGCACTGATCATGCAGACAAGAAGACTCAGTGCCAGCGTTCATGCCGCCGAGCGCAAGGAAAGACTGTCTGCTGTCAGACGTTTGTGTGGGCCCGTGACCGTTTGGCGCACGATTCTCGGGAATGCGATGGCCCTAGGATCGCCTCAGTCGGCTTGAAGCCAGCGTCGGTTGGTTGTCGGGTGCGGCCGCCGCATCAATGCGGGCTGCGTTCGTTAAGCGTGAGCTGGGGCCCATTTTGGCGCAACGCACGGATAACGGAGCGCAGAGGCGGTCGTGACGACATCGATGGTGTGCGGTGCCAGCTGCGGCCCTGGCGGAGCGCAATGCTTCAAGCTGGGGTCTGACGAGGAACTGCGCAGGATCCTGCATAGATAGCGCCGTGATTTTGCTCATATCCAATGCTGGCGTCGCTAGATCGGCATGGCCTCAACGTTCTCGATCTCAAGTCGTACCAAAAGCGTTGGGCTCTCAGGTTTTGATACATCGGGCCCTTGATGCGCTGAAACGCTGCAGAATGCACGTTGTGTCAGAACCACCGTTTTTGATACACGGAGCGTTTCAAGCACCAATTTTTCATTGAGATTTAGCTGATTCAGACCGTTGCCGCAGAGATGAACGGTTCGATCCTGTTCAGGATCCTGCGTCGACCCTCCTCGTACCCCATATCGGGGTTGACCCTAGGCCGAACGATCCCCCCAGAACCGCGCATTTGAGAGCGCAGATCCAAATCACAGCCGGCAGCGCCCGCTGGCGTTCAGAAATCGAACGATTTGTTACATCGGATCACTGTGGCAGATGGTTCCCACGAGACGACCCGGTCACCACGTTTGCGCAGATCCGCGCCGAGTCCTACCCTCAACGCATGGCAGCGAGATGGGCAATCGCATTTGTGCTGCTTGTTTCCGTTGGCTGCAGCAGCAGCGACAACACTTCCAACGCATCGACCTGCGAGCCATCCGAGGTTGAATCGGGTGCCAGATTTGCCGAGGTGCGCGGCGACGGCGCAGAGGCATGGGCTCTGCTGTCGGAGAGATCACCGTGGGAGGTTGGCCTAGACGTCAAGGTCGTCTGGAGAATGGCCGGCTCGGGTGACTTCGAAGTTCGCGCTGTCGGTCCAGAAGGTGAGATCGTTGGACCAACATCTGGTCCATCTACCCACGCTGGCTCGAACTGGGATCGTCCCGGCCCCGAATGGGGGTCATTCTTCAACC
>JBDNHG010000494.1:0-5678 GCA_041688925.1 Acidimicrobiales bacterium
CTAGCGGAAGCGCTTGAGGTCGGCGAACGGCGGCTTGCGCAAATGGAACGCAAAGATTCCGATATTCGGGATCTGCGATCTGATGTCGAGGACCTCCAGGGTGAGGTCGATGATTTACGGTCGACGTATGACACCGAAATCCGCGCCGACCTTGAGGCCGCTGTCGCGTTAGAACTGGATCGGGCCTGCGCTGAGGCGATCGACGATCTTGACAAGTCAATAACTCAGATAGTCGACTTCAATACTGACTGGCGACCCATAACGAGCAAGGCAGAGATGGTGGCCCTAGTCGAAGAATGCTCTAGCGCCGAACGGAGCAACGCAACATCTGCGCCCGAGACGACGCCGACACCGACGACCGAGGCTGCACCACAACCGACGCCGACTCCGACCGCCCAGACAGCGCCTCAGCCGACATCTGCACCTGAACAAGGCATCACGGTGTCCCAGCGAAACGCGATCCGGTCGGCCGAGTCCTACCTGAGCTTCACAAACTTCTCTCGCCAAGGTCTGATCGAGCAGCTTTCCTCCGAATATGGCGAAGGGTTCCCCATCGAAGATGCAACCTTCGCCGTTAACAGTCTGACCGTCGACTGGAATGCCCAAGCCGTCGGGTCAGCCGAGGCGTACTTAGAATTCTCGGCCTTCTCCTGCCAGGACCTGATCGACCAGCTTTCCTCCGAATATGGCGAGGAGTTCACGCAGGCCCAGGCGCAATATGCTGCCAACCAGGTAGGGCTCTGCTGAGTTGGCAGGCCGGTCCGATGGCTACAAATCCCCACCCACTCGACTCTTCAGAACGTCGAAGAATCCCCGTGCGCATTCTCGCCGAGCAAGATGGCCATCTGGACGTCGGAGTCAGCGTGGGTCAGCACGCATTGGTCACGCAATGCCGCAAGCTCTCCCAGCCCGTCAGCCATCGACGCGTACGCCTTGACTGAACCGACCCGCATCGGCTAGTTCTTCACAGGGAGGTCGTTGTGAGCAAGTCCATCAATGTGACCGTGACCCTCCCTGCCGACGTGAACCAGGTCGACGAAACCGGCTGGGTATGGGCGCTTCTCAGCGATGCAGCCGAGCCTGAACGAGTTCGGCCGGGTGCAATCATCGTCGCCGGCGATACTGCCGAGCCATTCCTCGCTCGCATCGTGGACATCATCGACACGCCAGGTGACGAGAAGATCGTCCACCTTGATGTCATCGGCCAGCCCGACCAGACCATCGACGAACTGCGCCACGCTGGCCTGCTGTGAGGCTGAACTGTCGTGGGTCACCATTGAGCTCGGATCCACGGATCCCAGACATCGTTCATTTGGGCCGTCGCGAACATCTTGTCCCACAGGCGCACGAGTTCCCGTGGCTGAATCCACTCGAGGACATCGATCCCGCGACCCTGGTGGAGCACCTGTTCGTAGACGAAGACCCGAGTGTCTTCTTCGCCCATGTCGAAGTCACTGCGTTCGCCCGACCACCAGATGTGAATTGGAACGCGACGGATACCCGACATCGGCGCGTCCGACTCAAACGAGATGTCGAATCCCTCGGGAACGTCAGCGCACCAATCGAACGCAGGATTCGGCTTCGACCGGCGCGGGCCAACAGTTGCCACGACATGACCTTTCATTGATGCGTCTGATCCAGTCTGGCGCAAGATCAGCCAACAACCCGACCGAATTTCGGGCACCTGTCAACGACCGCTCCCGGCGGCCGCGACTGCATTCGCCTCCCTTTCGCGCTGCCAAACACCGGTGCCGAATGGCTCACATCTAGGCGCAATCAATTTCAAGCGGCTCGCCCGCCAGCGTGAATAGGTTTGACTCTATATAAGTTCAGGTATATGCTCACCAAGGTGAGTTGGGAGATAGAAGGAACCGCCCAATTCGTTGAGTGGTACCGCAGCCTTGCCGAAGACGAGAACGACTCAGTCGATGCAGTCGTTGAGATGCTCGCCGACGAGGGTCCGAATCTCGGCCGGCCGCACGTCGACACATTGGAAGGATCGGCCATACAGAACCTCAAGGAGTTACGACCGCCGGGTGCGGGCAAGTTCTTACGGATCCTGTTCGTGTTCGACCCTCGCCGCCAAGCAATCCTGTTGCTCGGCGGCAACAAAGAAGGTAACTGGAGGAAGTGGTACACAACCGCCGTACCAGCGGCCGAGCAGCTATACGACGAGTACCTGAACGAACTCAATGCCGAGGGCATCCTCGGCTCCGACGAGAACACCGATTGAAAGGAAGATGATCATGGCAGGACGCACCAAGTGGGTCGACATCCAAGGCGAAGTCACCCCAGAACGACGTAAACGAATCGACGCCATCAAGGCCCAGGCCCACGCCGATGCCGTGGCATTCAATCTCGGCGAACTCCGCAAAGCCCGCGAACTCACCCAGGTCGAACTCGCAGAACGGCTGAAGACGGCACAACCGTCGGTTTCCGCAATGGAGAACGCCGGCGACAACCTCGTCTCAACCGTACGATCTGTCGTCGAGAGCCTCGGCGGGCACCTCGAGATGGTTGCCGTATTCGGCGACGAACGCATCGCCCTCGAAATCGCGAATTCGAAGTAGAAGAACCTGTTTGCCCGTCTAATCAGAGCGCGGCGCTATCGCTGCGAGTGGGTACGAGGCGCGGCGTGACCAATCGCATGTGCCGATCGGCTCGGACTGGAAGGGCCGCGGAACAGATCGGTATGCGGGCCCTCGCAACGGCAGTTCAACCCTGCTGAAGCGCACTCCATTCAGCAGGGTCGTCTGCCACACCAATCCCTCGCCGGTGTGGGCGACGGCGTTCGCCGGTCACAACTAACGTAGGCTGGCGACATGAGTAATACCGCCGATGATCAGGCAACTGCAGCACACGGGACGTCGCAGTTGCCTCCTGACCTCACCGCAGAGCAGTTGATGGCGGCGCATGTGCTCGCAACCATCGATGTTCTGCTGATCGAGGATCTGACCGATCTCGGGGACGAGGCGTTCGCTGCTGCAGTCCGGTCGTGAGGCTGCTTGTCGATACAGGTGTGTTCAGCGCGGCGTTGAGTCGTCGCCGACGAGCCGAGCATGGTGAGTACATCGCCCATCTGGCGGGTTAGATGTCACACCGTTGATGCATTGTGATTGACATGACTACATGCATCGACTGTGAACAAGAAATGCTGACGGCCGCTGGTTGCACGATCTCCCAGCTCACGCTCGACGGGGTCGTGTACCAACGACAGCCGTTCGGACACGAGCCAGGTTGGCGGTTAGAAAGTCCGCGCTGCGGCGATTGTGGCTCGACCCCAGGCCACCACCATCACCTGGGCTGCGACACCGCTCGTTGCCCGGCCTGCGGTGGGCAACTCCTCTCGTGTGGCTGCCCATTTGAAGAGTACGGCGCAGACGAGCTTGCGCTGATGGCAGAAGAGTCTTGACCAAAGTCGTGCCCCAGTCACTAGGACTCACTCGGCTCCGTGCCGTTCAAGCGCTTCAGGATCAACTCCGAATCTCACCGTCGCCCGGGCGACACAACCGTGCGCACTACAAGTGCACTACACTTTGGAAATGGCGAAGACAACAACGCTCCACATCCGGATCGACGAGGAAGACGAAAGCCGCATCGATGCGATCGAGGGTGAGTTCGGCGGACGCTCAGAAGTCATGCGGCTCGCACTAGCGCGCTTCCTCGAAAGCGTCGAGCGCCGCAACCACACCCGCGAGTTCATCGAGGAATGGTCCGCTGAGGTCGGGGGCATCGACGAAGACGAAGTCGCCGAGATGACCGCCAAATACTTCTCGTGATGCTCGACGCAGGCGTCCTGGTCTCCGTTGACAGAGGCGAACAGGCAGCGCTTTCCTTCCGTACCGCCGCCGAGCGAGCCGGCCATGAGCTCCACACCACTGCACCAGCGGTCGCCCAGGTCTGGCGCAATGGCACGACGCAGGAGCGGCTGTCCCAGTTCCTCAAGACCGTGACCATTCACCCGTTCGACGAGATTGATGGTCGGCGAGTCGGCGAGACCCTCGGCCGCGTTGGCACAGCCGACTCGACCGATGCACACCTCGTCGTTACGGCCCTCAACCTCGGCCTCGACATCGTGACCGGCGATCCGCAAGACATCGGAACGCTCGCCGCGTCACTGCCGAGCCCCGGACCAACCGTGCACACCTGGATATAGCGGGCGCTCACGGCTTCCTCGGTGCGAGTCGTCAATATTGATTGCCACGTGAATAGTGAGCCGTCGGCCCAGTGTGTCCGTAGCAAAGAAGCTTCCGCGGAAGCGCCCGATTCGGACATCGTGAAGCCTCTTAGCCACCAGCGCTGAAGTCGACGCGTGATCGCGCTATCGAGAACATGCGAAGGCTCCTCGAAATGAGCGGGCGTCACCTGTCAGAATCCGGAGCCACCACGGCGACAGCGCCAAAGGCTCGGGCGACCAGGCGCCGCCGTCCGAGGCCCAGAGCAGGGGTCACATCACATCTGTCATAGGTGCGACAGACAGGGGTGAACGGATCGGCGATAGTGAGGTCCAAACCCAGCCGGGCCGCCTCCAACACCTAGGACCCATCATGGAACGCTTCACAATCCGAGCCTTCAACCCGCAACCCGAACCGCCGGCGATGGGGCTCTTGCTCCCCGCAGTACAGGCCGCCTACGAGTACGAGCTGAAGAATGTTCTGGTCTCCTCGTACAACGTCGGCGGGTCCGGAGCCTGAACCTCAGTCCAACGCACACGGACGCTGCATCCGCATAAGGCACGGTCGTTGGCTCCACGATGTCGCCGCCCATGATCGCTCTGCGTGCAGATGTAGACCAAGTCGACGACGCCGGTTTCGCTGGTTTGGGCGTGTTCTAGACACCGTTCGCTCGCGGCCGACGCGGCAGGGTAGCGGGTGAAGCTTACCGAACTTGCGCCCTCGCGCTAATCGTTCGCCTGCTCGGGACACGCCACGCCTCATGACTCAGCCCCCGCCTGTGATGCACTGGCGCTAGGGTAGCTCCAGTAGGCTACTCGAATGGCGCCTACCAAAACGACAACTCTGCGGCTATCCACCGACCTGCGCGATGAAATTGCACGTCTCGCCGACGAGCACAAAACATCGATGGTCGACGTCGTAGCCTCAGCGATTGCGGAACTCAAACGGCAGTATTGGTGGAACGAGGTGCACTCGTCGCTGGATGAACTCGACGACAGCTATCACCAAGATGCTCACCTTCTTGAGAGCACCACGAGCGACGGTCTTGTACGATAGGCAGTCCCGAGTACGCCGCGGCGAGATCTGGGTTGTCGACTTCGGTGACACACCGTCTGATCCCGAGCAGGGGTTCCACAGACCAGCGCTCGTCGTTTCTGACGATCGATTGCATCACCCAAACCTCAAGTTGCTCATCGTCGTACCAGGAACTACGACGATCCGAGCAATCCCGCTCCACGTGGTTGCCGAGCCCGATGAGCAGAACGGGCTCACCGCCAAGACGGCGCTGCAAGTCGAGCAGGTACGCGCGGTGTCAGCCACCCGCCTTGTCCACCTCCTCGGGGTCGCCAGCTCGGAGTTACGGTATGCAGTCGACGACGTCCTGCGAAGCGTTCTGAAGCTTTGAAAAGTTGACCGTCCCAGGCGAACCGATTCGTGCGGTGCGTGACGTGTGGATAGCTGCCGTCGGGTTCCCTGAACAGCAACTCCTCGATGAACACCAAC
>JBDNHG010000495.1:0-3368 GCA_041688925.1 Acidimicrobiales bacterium
AGCTGACAGGCCACAAATAGCTGCGTTGCCTGGTCGACAGGGCAGCGCAGGTCGTCTTCTGAATGCACGATCAACAGTGGCGTGTTCAGGTCCTTTACATAGGTGATGGGCGACATGCGGGCGAATTCGTCGGGGTCGTCGACGAATCGGGGGCCGATTTCGCTGCTGAACATGCCGGCGATGTCTGAGTTGTACTCGAGGCTCATCAGATTGTTGACCGCACGCTCGCTGCATGCTGCGGCGAAACGGTCGCTGTGGGTGATGATCCAGCTGGTCATGTAGCCGCCGTACGAGCCACCGAGCACGCCAACGCGGTCAGCGTCGATAAATTCGAACTGGTCGAGCGCCGCATCGACGACTGCAAGACAGTCGTCGTAGTCGGCGCCGCCCCAGCCAGTGCCGGGGACCTTGTGTTTGGGGCCGAGAATGGCTGCGCCCCAGTCGGCGTCTCGTCCTGATCCGCCGCGTGGGTTGGAACACAACACCACATAGCCAGCGTCGGCCTGCATCTGGAAATCGTCGTGGAAGTAGTTGCCGTATTGGGTGAAGGGGCCGCCGTGGATGTTGAGCAGTGCCGGGTACTTCTTGGCTGCGTCGAAATCGTGGGGGCGGAAGATCCAGGCATCGACCTGGTGCCCGTCTGATGGCGCAAGGAAGTGTTCGCCGGGGCGGGGTTTTGTCTTGGCCAGGAACGACGCGCTGACGGTCGTGAGTTGTGTCGTTTGTCCGTCGACGTAGATATAGAGCTCGGCGGGTTGGTCACGCTTTGCCGCCGTGTAGGCGATGACGTTGGCGCCGTGCAGGTCGCCTGCCGACCATCCGGTGATGTTGAGGTCGCCGGTCAGCAGCGGCTGGGGCGACGAGCCGGGTTCGAGCGACATGCGGTAGAGATGGGTGTTGCCGCGGTCTTCGACACCAGCAATGATGCTGCCGTCAGGCGCCCACACCGGTGCCTGGCCAGCCATGAACGGCATCCAGGTGCGGTCGACTGCCTTGGTGATCCAGTCAGGCGAGGCGACTTCGCCCGGATGCAACAGACCCAGATGGCAGTTCTGCGGATACCACGTCGGGTCGTCGTAGCCGCCGACAACGATATGAGCACCGTCGGCGGTGACCATCGCGTTGTCGTAGTTGCCTGAGCCGTTGGTGAGAAGCTCATAGGGCACCTCGCCATCGGCGGGTGTGGCGTCGATGTTGGTGACTGCGATGTCGCCCGCGAAGTCGGTACGAAAACGGTTGACCGAGTGCGCGATGCGTTTGCTGTCGGGGAACCAGGCGGGCGAGGCACATTCGTTCGTTCCCGGTGTGACGTTGCGAGGCCCGGCGGAGCCATTGGTGGGCACAACATAGATGTGCGTCGGCCGGTCAATGGTGAAGCCCTCGCCATTGAGGCTGAAGAACAAGTGGTCGATCTTGCGAGCGGGACGGCGACCGACTTCATCAGATTCATAGTGGTCGCCGCGGGTGCGGTGGGCGACGGCTAGCCATTTTCCGTCGGGCGAGAATGTCGGCTGGTTGAAGGACTCGTCGGCTTCGGCCAGTGTCACGGTCTCACCGGGAACACCGACCGGCAACAGATGCAGGCTCGAACGAGTCTTGCCTTTGGCGTCTTTGGCCTGGCTCGAGGTGAAGGCCAGCTGACGGCCGTCGGGGCTCCAACGGGGGCCCGAATCACGGTGCGTTCCGGAGGTCAACGCCCGCGGCGGTGCGGTCTGATCGGTCGGCACGACCCAGATTTGGCTGCGGTATTTGTTCGCTTCTTCGTCGATGCGGCTGACGACATAGGCAATGTGATGGCCGTCGGGGGAGAGCTGCGGGTCCGACACACTTGTCATCGTCGCGATATCAGATGGTTTCATAGGCGACACGCTAGCTTCGACGCCCAAGCCGTGTCCGCGTTGTACTCCACACCTGGCGAGAAGTGTGCGAATTCGGGTCGGGGCGGGCCAGCCCGATTGCGGAAGGAGTCCCCGGGACCGTCGATTCTTCAGCTCGTGCAGCGTTTGGGCGAGGAACGAGCCGAAAGGCGGACTTCCCAGATAGTCTTTTGGGCCACGCCCGGGTAGCTCAGTCGGTAGAGCAATTCACTCGTAATGAATAGGTCAGGAGTTCAATTCTCCTCCCGGGCTCCAAGTGCTGATCTGGCGATCAGGTTCACGAGGTAGGAATCCAGCCGGCGCCTCATCAGTCTTCGCTGTAGGCTCGCGTCATGCATCTGGATCGCATCTCGGTTGATCCCGCACAGATGGGCGGGCTGCCCTGTATCCGCGGGCTGCGAGTCACGGTCGCAATGATCCTTGGTCAGCTGGCCGCCGGGCAGAGCCGGGCCGAAGTACTCGTGGCGTATCCATACCTTGAAGAAGAAGACATAACCGCCACCCTTGAGTACGCGGCGGCCAGGGTCAACGAACGAGACGTGCCGGTCGCTCAGACGGCGTGAAGCTTCTCGTCGACGCTAATCTCTCACCGAACGTTCGCGATGCGCTTGCTGCGGCAGAGTTCGAGACCGTGCATGTCGCTGATGTCGGACTTCTACAAGCTTCGGATCAGGACATCTTCGATTGGGCCGCCGAGAAGAACTATGTCGTGATCACGGCAGATTCCGATTTTGCGATGTTGCTCGCTTTCTCGCGGGCGTCGTGTCCCTCGGTTGTGCAGCTACGCGGAGTTGCTGAGCTGCGCGCCGATGTCCATGCTCGGTTGTTGGTCGACAACCTGCGCAGCGTCGAAGAAGCACTCGACGATGGTGCGGTCGTCTCACTCAGTCCAGGTCGAATTCGCATCCGCGACCTCCCGATTGAGCGTTGAAGTACAGCAGATAACTATGAGCACAGCGGTCCGGGTCGACCGATGGAAACAAGCCGATCTCCGTAGTTAGCACTGCGGTGATGGGTCAGATACCTCGTAATGAATAGGTCAGGAGTTCAATTCTCCTCCCGGGCTCAACGCTGCAATAGCAGCGATGCTGGTGACATCGGCACGCTCGCCGCAGCGATCCCGGGAAGACCACCCGCGGTCAAGGCTTGGCCCTAGTTCCAATGCTGGAGTTCCAATGCTGGGTCGATGTCATTCAACGAGCGACTAGCCCGTCGTTCTTGTTCAGCCCGTTCCAGGAAGGTCTTGGCTCGCAGGTCGCCCCGGGCGACGGCAACGAGAAAGCCGGTTGAAGGTTTCGAGTGTGTGAAGCACTGGAGTGCAATGATGAGACCATGGCCTTGGTTCCGACAAGTACCCACTGGGGCGACTTTCTCGCCGAGGTCGAAGACGGCCGTGTCGCCGCGGTTCGGCCCGCGCCCGGTGACCGCAACCCTTCGCCGATCGGCCAATCACTGATCGACTCGCAACATCGGGGCGTTCGCATCGATCAG
>JBDNHG010000496.1:0-2441 GCA_041688925.1 Acidimicrobiales bacterium
CGGGATTCTCGTAGTACGTGCGGTAGGCCTCGTCGGGCGTGTAGTCATAGCTGATCGGCGGTCGTTCGGGGTCATCGAAATAGATCGGTTCTGGAAGTAGGAGCACCTCGGTGTTCGGGTTCTCGGCGAGCCAGTCGCTCCAGCGCAGATGATGCCACAACGAGCCTGTTTGCACGTCGTACATCACCTTGTTCGAGTTCAGCAGCAGGCCGCTTGTCAAGAAGTCGAGCGTTTGCCCGGCAACGTCGCGTTCGAACACGAGCGCACTTCGACACAACGTGCAATACACGATGGCCAAGTCGTCGCCACCCACGGTGTCGTTCGCCAACTCGTGGCGAGCGAGAATGCGCAGGGGATAGGCGACGGCCTGACCGTTCGCCACGACACCGAGCACCACCTCGTCGGGCACCATCCAGTCGGCTTCGCTGGCAGCGACGCGTGGCGGGTTGTTCAGTTCGGGGATGCCGCCCAGCGGCACACCACCCGACTGAATGCCTGCAACTTCGACCGGGTCGACGATGGAACGAATCAGGTCGCCGAACCGGGTATCGATGCGTTCATACAGCGTGGCCTTGAACTCGACATACCCATCGCCTCCGTCGAGCCGGCGGGTCTGGGCCCAACCACCTACAGCGATCAGGTTGGGAACACGGAAGGTCGAAGGAAGTCCGGTGATCGACTCGAGGGTCTCACCAATCGCCACCGAGATCGTGTTCGACACATTCACTCGCAGGAGGTCGAGTAGCCAGGGAACCCAGCGTTCATCTCGGTTCTTTGCGATGGCGTCGACGAATGCCTGAGCGTTCGTGCCGGTTTGGTCACGCACAAAGCGAGCCGCTGCTGCTTCGACTTCGGCGGTCGACACGGTCGCAACGAATGAGTTCGTCGACACGTTGGGAGCTGAGGCCGCGGCCGGAACGGGGGCGGATGTCGCACATCCTGTTGCCAACAAGGCGAGCAAGGCAACGATCCTTGCGACGTTGAGCCTCAACCCGGAAACTCGGCGAAGCACAGGCATGGTCATGTGACCTTAACCCGCTAGTAGCTGTCAGACTTCCCGCGGCCCTTGCCGTTGAAGAG
The DNA here is from genome assembly GCA_041688925.1 of Acidimicrobiales bacterium. GTDB lineage: Bacteria > Actinomycetota > Acidimicrobiia > Acidimicrobiales > UBA10347 > UBA10347. Next base: position 1,081 of record JBDNHG010000496.1, read on the forward strand.
CCCGGCGATACCTGCGGGGGCGACGAAGGTCATGATGATCAGGCCACCGCCGAACACGATTGCGTCACGGTCGAGCAGGTCGAGTGCGCTGTTGATCGCCGGTACGGCAATCAATGCGAGTACCCCGTAAATGGCGCCGGCGAGCGTGCCCAACCCGCCGATGACTGCCGCGGCATAGAGCCGCAACGACAGGAACGAATCGAAGTCGCCATGGCCGATATAGGGATTCAGAATCGCCTGCATGACGCCCGCCGTACCGGTCATAGCGGCAGAGATGGCGAGCGCACCTGCCTTGGCGTAAGGCACGTTTATGCCAAAGGTGGCGGCCGCTGCCTCATTGTCGTGAACGGTCCGCAGTGCACGGCCCATGCGGCTGGTGACCAGGTTGCGAATGAGCCAGAACCACAGCGTCACGACTGCCAAACACGCGCCATAGCGCCATACCTGAACATTGTCGTCGAGTCCGAGGAAGCTCGGTGGTACGAAAGCGCTGTTGTCGACGGTGCGACCGGAGACGCCACCTGTCCAAGGGCCGAGACGGCGTGCAAAGGGGGGGAAAGCAAGCGCTATACCAAAGGTGACGAGGGCCAGGTAGATGCCTTTGACACGCAAAGCTGGCAGACCGAGAACCAAGCCGATCACGCCGGTGAACAATGTCGCCAGGATGCCGGCAAGAAACAACGACATGCCCTGGTCGATGAAGTTGGCCATGGCGAATGCCCCGACGCCGACGAACACGCCGTGGCCGAGCGAGATCAGACCGGTGTAGCCGGTCAGAAGGTTGACCCCGAGAACCGCAAGGACCAAGCCGACAAGACGTGAGAGTTTCGTCAGCTCGAGTGGGTTCGTTACGAACGGAGGGATGATGGCAATGATCGCCAACACCGTGAGCCCGATCTTCGCCCGGCTGCTCAGGCGCTGACCGCTCTCGGGCGCGATTGCCAGATCGGACGGCTGATCGGTTTCCGGTTGAGTCATGTCCCGCTCGTTTGCACCTGGCTGGCTCATACTCGGCTCACCGGCACGGTGCCGAAGAGTCCGTGTGGGCGCACTGCAAGGAAGATGATCATCGCGGCAAGTGGCGGCAACAGCGTGAGTTCGGTAGGGATGTGGAGATAGGGCGGCGCCAGGCTTTGTGTCAGGCCCACGATGAGCCCACCCAGTATTGCGCCACGGGGGCTGTCGAGACCGCCGATCGTGGCCGCAGCAAGCGCGTAGATCAGCAGGTTGAGCATCGTCATCGGGCTGAGCGCAATCGCGCCGCCGACCAGCGCTGCGGCCAACGCACCGATCGCGCTCGCGATCGCCCACCCGATGGTCAGCGTGCGACCGACGGGAATGCCGACCAGTGCGGCTCCATC
>JBDNHG010000497.1:0-4925 GCA_041688925.1 Acidimicrobiales bacterium
CCTCCGCCCAACCCTCGTTCACCAAACCCTCGTTCACCAAACCCGTTGTCGCCCGCTCATCGCACCATCTTGCATGTCGATATGGACGCCTTCTACGCCTCCGCCGAATTGCTGCGACGCCCCGAGCTACGAGGCTCACCAGTGGTCGTTGGTGGTGCCGGACGTCGTGGCGTCGTGGCGGCCGCTAGCTACGAGGCGCGGTTCTTCGGCGTGCACTCCGCCATGGCCTCAGCTCAGGCCAAACGCCTCTGCCCTTCGGCAATCTTCCTCGACGGCGATCATGAGTACTACCGCGAGCTGAGTACACACATCATGGAGATCATGTCGCGGTTCACGCCGCTCATCGAGCCGTTGTCGCTCGACGAGGCATTCCTCGATGTCACATCAGGGCGCCGCTTGTTTGGTGACGGACGTGCGATCGCCACCAAACTTCGTGAGACCATCTATTCCGAAGTCGGTCTGTGGTGCTCGGCAGGTGTCGCAACCAACAAGTTTCTGGCCAAGCTTGCGTCCGAGCAGGCCAAACCCAAAGTCAGCCGCGGCGGGCCCGTTCCTGGGCTCGGCGTTTATGTCGTCGAACCCGGTGCCGAACTATCGTTTCTGCGGCCGCTTCCGGCGCGAGCCTTGTGGGGCGTCGGCCCGGCCACCATGGCCAAACTCGACCGTCTTGGAATAGCAACGGTCGGCGACATCGCAGACATGCCGGTCGAGCGTGTCATCTCGGTCGTTGGCAAAGCGTCGGGCAGGCACCTGCACAATCTGGCGAACGCCATCGATTTCCGTTCGGTCGAACCCGATCAACAGGCGAAATCGATCAGCCAAGAACAAACGTTCCAATTCGATATCCGTGATCGCGTCGACCTCGAGCGCCATCTGGTGCGCATGAGCGACTCGGTCGCCGGCCGGCTGCGCAAGGCCGAGTTGTTGGCACGAACCATCTCGATCAAGGTGCGCTTCGGTGACTTCACCACGCTTTCGCGCAGCATCACGCCAACCAACCCGACCGACGGCGGCATCGAGATCACACATATGGCCCAGCAGCTTCTGCAGAAGATCGACGTCGAGCGCGGCATTCGACTGCTCGGCGTCGGGGCCACCGGCCTCGAGCAGGAACAACACCGCCAGCTCACGCTCGATGACCTAGCGGGCAACAACGACCGCAGCGACTGGAAGGCCGCCGACGAGGCCATAGACGAGATCCGCCGCCGATTCGGCACCGACTCGATCGGCCCCGCAGTGCTCGCCAAACCGGGCGACCGACTGAAGTCCCGAGAAGAAAATGAAAAGCCATGGGGCTGAAACCGGCGCCGTGAGCACCTTTTTGTCGGTCCGCGTTGTTGAACGGCCACGGCTGTGGGAGGATGTGCAGGTGCCGCTTTCAGAAGACGAGCAGCGAATTCTAAGCGAGATAGAGGAAAAGCTCTACGAGAGCGACCCGAGTCTCGCGAAAGAAGTCGGATCAACAACCGTTTACACCGCGCCCCTGCGCAGTGTCCGGTGGGCAACCCTTGGGTTTGTGGCTGGCGTGGTGGTCATGATCGTCACACTGTCCACGAGCTATCTGCTCGCGTTCGCTGGCTTTCTGATCATGCTGGGTGCCGCCCTGATCTTCGAACGAGGCGCCCGCTCGCTGGGCAAGCTCGGCATCGACCAAATCGCCCAGCAGCTCCGCGGCTCGGGCCGAGGGCCCTTCGCCGAACCCGCACAGCGGCTGCGAGACCGCCTCAAGGACGAAGAGCCCTAACCGGTTGTCCGGCTCCGCCGGACTTTTAACGGGCGATTCCCGCCTGCCAGCGTTGCTGACAGTCCCCGACGATCGTTGTTCGGCTCGGGCGTCCCGTAACAGTCCATGACTGAGTGTCCGACTCGCCGGGCCCATGATCGGCGTCGTCCAGCTCCAATGGCGGTCCTGCCGGGCGCCGTGTCTGTGTGTGCGCCCGATTCGTCACGCGTCTGCCCGCACACACATCGGCTCACGCGAGCTGCGCCACGTGAGCACAGCTCTTCGACAGCGGAGCAAGGAGCTGTTCTGTGCCGGACCAGCAAAACGGTGGCCGAGCCGGTCAATGCCCTGCAGGGTTGACGGGTTAGACGGGGGTTTCGGCTGCTGCGCCTGCGGCGAGGCGGTCGGCTAGATCGGCCACCGGGTCGCTGATCTTGATGAGCGGCCGTGGATCGAGTTCGTTGACGCCTCGCACGGGCCATGGGTGGTCTGACTCAATGATCCGTCGGATTTCTTGGGCGAGTTGATCGGCACGCTCGGCCTGCTCCTCTTTCGGCAGGGCGGAACGATACGCGGCCTCGACCGCTATGTCGGTGAGGTCGCCGAACGCCGGGTGGATCTTTGGAAGTTCGCGTTGCACCCGTTCGGCGTATTCTTGCAACGTTTCGGCCTCGAATGGAGACTGTCCTTGCGATTCGAGGAAGTCGACGATCGACGCCCATGCCAGCGTGATGCGCCGGCGAGGATCGGTGCCGATGCGTTCGACACGTCGCTGCGTGCGCCAACGCTTGAGGGCAGGAATCCCGAACACCCACGCGGCGATCAGAACAATGGCAATGACAGCGTTGCGGAGCGCGTTCGAACCGGCGCCATCAGGAAGTTCTTCGGTATTGGTTGCATCGAGTTCGCTGGCGTCCGGTGGCTGGGCGGCCGCATCGGGCGGTATCGGCGTTGGTGTCGGGGCAGCATCGAGTTGGGCCGCTGCTTGCTCTGGTGGCGTGCTTTGGGCACCTTCGGTGGCGTCAGAGTTGCTGTCGAACGAGTCTTGTGACTCGGGCACGCCGGTGTACTCGGTTGCGTTGGGTGCGCCTCGGCCAGGTGTTGGTTCGAACGCCACCCAGCCTGCGCCGGCGATGAACACCTCAGGCCAGGCATGGGCATGTTTGCCACGCACGATGTACAGGTTGGGGTTGTTGGGGTCAGGGTCGCCTGGGGTGAAGCCGGTTGCGACCCGGGCCGGGAGGCCAATTGAACGGGCCATCGCCGCATAGGTACCTGCGAATTGTTCGCAATAGCCGCGTTGCACGGTGAGGAAGTCTTCGAGACGCTCGATGTCGTGGCCCTTGGCAACGTCGACGTCGTAGGTGAAGTTGTCACGGAAGTAGTTCTGCAACGCAATCGCCTTGTCATAAGGCGATGTCAGGTTTGCCGTCAAACCTTCGGCGGTCTGGCGGGCAAGCGGGCTGAAGTCGGCGGGCAGGTCGAGATAGCGGGCATCGACAGACTCGGTGCTTTCGGCAGCCAATTGGCGCAAGCTGTCGGCGGTGAAGTTCGGGATCTGCGAGGTGACGGTGTAGCGCAAGCCATCAGACACGGTCTGATCGTTGGTGTCGACGATGAACGTGGCGCTTTCAGACTCGTAGTTGACCCCGGCGCCGCCGCTCAGATTCTCGAAACGTGTTGGCAGATAGGCAGCTGGTGCCCAGACGACATTGAGTTCGCCGAGGTCGAACGTCGAGACGACCGTGTCGACTGGTGCGCTGCTTGGATAGTCGACGGGCAATGCATCGTCGGCCGAGCGGAACTGGCCCTGCGATCGCCACAACGAGCCGTCGAACACGTCGAGCGCTGCAATTCGCCAGTAGGCCCGCTGGTTGGTTTCGACCGTGAACAACACTCGGTCACTTTGATCGATGAGCCGAGGCTGGATTTGCACCAGTGGCGAAATGACCTCGAGTGGTTTGTTCTGATCGCGTGACTCGTCGCCGAGTTCGACGAGTGGGGCTTCGTTGGCGCCGGGAACCGCGGGGCCGCCGAGGATTCCGGCAACCGCTGCAATTACCGCCAGGATTGCGCCAGCTGTCATCAGTGACAGATAGCCGCGTCCCGGACCATGGTCGAGCCACACCCCCTGCGCAGCGCGCGATGCCGACCGGTGCGAGAGCAAAAAGAGTACCCCGCAGACCAGGGCAGTAGCCGTGGTGCCGAGCCGATTCTCGTCGACGCCGAGCAGCGAGACGAATATCAACACAGCAATGAACGGGATCATGGCCTGGCCAGGTGCAAACAACCGGAATGCCGCCCAGTCAGCAGCGAACGCGATCACCCAGAGGCCCAGCGAGGCCACCACCAGAAACCCCGTGATTGGCGGCACAGGTGTTGTGGTGCTCTCAAACAGTGCTTGCGCCTGTGACATGTCAAGACGGAATTGCTCGATCGTGGCCGAAGTCGGAATGATCGCGGCGGCAGCACTGGCCGAGTAATGAATGGCGATGATCGCCACCGCCGTGCCTGCAAAGGATGCCAGCGCCGACATGATCGTGCCGAAGCCGAACCACCGCATCGCAATGAGCACCCCGTGGCCCACGATGAGCGTGAACATCAGGGGCGCTACGAAGCTTCCGTCGGAGAAGATGCGTTGCAGCATGAGAACCGTGGACACCGAGGTGGCCACTAGCAAAACCTCAGATGCGAGCCATACCCATCGTAGATCTTGGCGGTCGGCTGAGTCTTGGGCGGTCATCGCCCTACCGTCCGTGCCCACGCAGTGGCGAAGTCATCGCCGGGTTCGATCTCGATCATGCGCCCAGAAGCTAGTCGTACTGGTCGCGCATTTGACCTCGCCCCAGCTGCGCCGAAGCGCACGACGTAGGTGCCGCGAGAGGCAGACGAACCCGACTGCATCGATGCCAGAAGTGTTTCGGAATCATGACCGAGCACCATGGCGCCGGCCTCGGCGCCGTTGCGCCCGACTCGCATCGGAAGCGTGACCGATGCTGTCTTGGTCTGTGCGATCAGCGCGAGGATGTCGAGAATGGCGTCACACCCCGCACTCGTGTCAGCGGTGTGATCGATGCCGTCAGTGGTCACGAGCCGAATGCGATCGCCGCGTTCACGGCAGGCGACAACGATGCTGGCCGTTGCGGAAACCATTCGTTCGAAGGTCTCGGGGTCGGCTGCGCTGGAGCGGACATCGAGTAAG
>JBDNHG010000498.1:0-1810 GCA_041688925.1 Acidimicrobiales bacterium
CCCGCGATCGTGAAGCCATGTTGTGGCGTCTGTTACGCCTGCAAGCTGCGCCCTACTTCGTGCTGGGTGCGACGACTTCTGGCGATCCGCTGCGTTATCGCGTGGGCACCCCGTGGGATTTCCGCAACCAGTTCGAGATGAAAGCCTTTGACACCTGGCCTGATTCTGCCGGCCAGCCAATGGTGCGCTGGCGGGCCGAAGTCGACGACCGGAACACCAACGATCGTGTAGCGATCGAGGGTCATGTCGAGATCCGTTGGACTCATGGACGGTTTTCGGGTGCTCCCGAAGCCAAGGTGCACCTCGACACACACCCCCATGAAGTGCCTGGCTATTTTCCCCTCACCTGATGCGACAGTCGGTGCAAAACCAAGCAGTAGTCTCGCGTTGTGGCTGACGACGGAATCCTCGAACCGCTTGATGTAATGAGCGAACCGCGTGAGACCAAGGCGCCGCGGAGCCTCGACGAAGTTCGCCGCGGCGGTGGCGGTGGGGGCATCCTCGAGTCGCTCGACGATCTGGCCGACCAACCCGAGCGCATCCGAACGCGTGACGACGTCATGGCTCAGAGCGGCGGTGGGGGCATCCTCGAGTCACTCGATGACATGCACGATGCACGCCGCAAGGGCCTGGCCAAACGCGAGCTGTTCGTCGAACTGGGTGTGCGGCTCGAACACACGCCATCGAAGACCAAGGGTGCGGTGGTGCGGTTCACCGAAGGTGTGATCGTTGTCATCAAGGACCAGTTGGGCGCTGAGCAGAGTTTCGACCCGGTACCGGGTCTGTTCCGCCACGAGGGTGACCTAGTTGCACTTCGGGCACCAGCGGCAACCAAAAAAGCGGCGTCGCACACGACGGCTTCGGGTTCAATAGCGGCCGAAGACACCAGCGCTCGTATCGCGCGCCCGAGCCGAATCTGGGTCGAAGGAATCCACGACGCCGAGCTGATCGAACGCGTCTGGGGCGATGACCTGCGCTACGAAGGCATCGTCGTCGAACAACTCGAAGGCGCCGATGATCTTGCGGCGAGGGTTCGTGACTTCGCTCCCACGGACGATCAACGACTGGGTGTCTTGCTCGATCATCTGATCGCCGGGTCAAAAGAGAGCCGCATCGCCGCCGAAGTCGATGACCCCAATGTCTTGATTCTCGGCCACCCCTATGTCGACATCTGGCAGGCCATCAAGCCGAAAGCGATTGGCATCGAGTCATGGCCGACCGTGCCCATGGGCGAATTGTGGAAAGAAGGCGTGCTCAAACGGCTGGGTATAGGTGCTGCACCTCCACAGTTCTGGAAGCACATCCTGGGCAAGGTGTCGAGTTGGAAAGATGTCGAGACACCGCTCGTCAACTCGGTCGAGCAGCTGATCGACTTCGTCGCTGCGCCCGACGAAGACCACGAGACTGACTGAGTAGTCCTAGAACAAGTTATTCTAGTCAAGCTAGAACAATTGATTGACAGGGAAGCATAGTTCTAGTACCAATAGAACTATGCTTCTTCAGGTCGATCTCGGATCGTCGCAGCCGCTGCACGACCAGCTCGCTGGGCAACTGCGTCAGGCGATCGCCGAGGGCGATCCCGCCCCCGGTGACAAGCTGCCGCCGGCTCGTGAGTTGGCATCGAGTCTGGGTGTCAATGTGCACACGATGCTGCGCGCATTTCAGACCCTGCGCGACGAAGGCCTGCTCGAGGTCCGACGGGGAAGGGGCACCATCGTGACCGACATGGCGCCCAAACAAGTCAACTTCGTGCAGATGGCCCGCGCCCTCGTCGAAGAAGCTCGTCGCGCCGGTTTTGGCGACGACAAAA
>JBDNHG010000499.1:0-3873 GCA_041688925.1 Acidimicrobiales bacterium
CTGTCGGTGATCGTTGGATCGGCGGTTGCTGCCGGATCTGACCCATCGTCTTCATTGGCTGGCCCGTCGAGCGGCGCCTCGTCGGCGACCACGGTCGGCCCGGCAACTACCTGGGTTGTGTCGGCAGGATCCCCTGACCGGTTCATGAGGACGAACCCCAAACCAACCAGCAACAGCAACGCTGCCGCCGCAGCCAGCGGTACGAGAGCGCGGCGACCGCGCTGCGGTTCAGGCGTTAGCGTCGCGAGCTGACCCGGCGCCTGCGGCGGCACCGAGGCCAACGACGGCGCGGCGGCTCGTGCAGCCGGAAGCTGCGACGTTTGCGAGCCCATCGTCGACTCGAGTTGTGTCCAGAAGTTAGGGCCATGTTCTGGTGCGGCGTCGCGGGGAACGATCGGGCCATTGTCTGGAATGTGATTGTCTGGTTTGTCGTCACTCATGACTGGCCTCGCTCTTCGGCTGATCCGTTTCGTTGCAGTTCTTTGCGCAGCTGCGCTCGAGCGCGGCTGAGTCGGCTGCCGACAGTTCCGACGCTGATCGAGAGCATTTCAGCGACGTCGTCGTAGCTTTCGCCTTGCCCGTCGACCAGAGCGACAACGGCGAGCTGGTCCTCGGGCAATGATGCAAGCGCCTGCCGCAACGCGAAGGAGTCGGCAATTTGTGCAGAGGCGTCGCCGATCGACGGCACGACGACATCGTCGAGCGGCACGATTTTGCGGCGTGCGGCGGCTTTGGCTGCGTCAAGCGTCGTCGTGTACACGATGCGGTACAGCCACGAGCTGAACGCTGCTTCGCCATGGAAGTCGCCCAGGCCGCGCCATGCCTTGAGGTACGCATCTTGCAAGATGTCGTCCATCTCAGAGCGCGACTGCACCAGCTGCCACACGACACCACGCATCTTGTGGTCGTGGCGGCGCAGTAGCTGCGCAAACGCGTCAGCATCACCTTGTCTGGACAGAACCACAAGTGCCCGATCGTCGCTCAATGGCGCCTCCTCGGGAACCCGTGTAGCAGTAAGCATCACGACCTTATGACGACGCCGATGCAAACTTCCTTCCATCGGAAAGAAGAATTCTTTTGTTCAGCCGGTGGAACTCAGGTTCGTCGGGCGGGAGTCGACCTCGATCGGCGTACGTGCGCCGTCGATGCCCTCGTTCTCTTTGAACCAGTTCTCGATCTCTTCGGCAGGTCGTGGCTTGGCGAACAAGTAACCCTGGAAGTACGGCACGCCCATGCGATGCAAGATCTCGGCCTGTTCCCAGGTCTCGACGCCTTCGGCAATCACATTGATGTCCAGCGCCAACGCCATTTCGGTGATTGCCTGCACGACCGACGCCGTGGCCACGTCTTCGGGTAACAGGCTGACGAATGCCCGATCGATCTTCAGGGTGGTGGGTCGGAACTGCGTCAGGTAGCTGAGCGACGAATAACCGGTTCCGAAATCGTCGATGGCGACCCGCACGCCCATTTCCTTGAGGGCTTCGATTGCTTGCAACGCACCATCGGCGTCGTCGAGCAGAGCGTTCTCGACGACCTCGACCACCAGCAGACCCGGCGGCAGCCCGGTCGAGGCGACGATTTCGCGAATCTGTTGCACGAACTGCGGGAAGTTCTTTGGCACCTTGTTCGCCGAGACGTAGAGCTCGTTGGCCAGCGGGTACTGAGCAGCCCAACGTGCCATCTGCGAACAAGTTTTCTTCAGTGCCACCGTGTCAAGTCGGCTGACGAGCCCGGCCTCTTCGGCGACACCCAGGAACTGTCCGGGAGTGAGCATGCCGCGTGTGGGATGTGGCCAACGAACCAGGGCCTCGAAACCAGCGGTGGCGTAGGTTGCGCTGTCGACGATTGGTTGGAAGTACATGGTGATTTCTTCGGTGTCTATCGCATGGCGAAGTTCACTCTCGAGCGTCATCTGTTCGACCAGCAGCTTGCGCATGCCCTCGTCGAACACCTCGACCCGGTTGCGGCCGCGGTCCTTGGCCCGATACATCGCAGCGTCGGCGTCTCGAAGCAGCTCATCAGCGGCCATCTCGCCTGCGTTGCACACGGCAATGCCGATACTCAGCGTTGGATGGATGGTTGCTCCATCGTCGACGTAAGGGGTCGCCAGCGATGCCCGAATACGTTCGGCAACCGCCATTGCTTCCGAGACGCCGGCCAGGTTGTCACACAACACCACGAACTCGTCGCCGCCGAACCGTGACACGGTGTCGTTGACGCGCACCGCGGTCTCCATACGTTCGCCCACATGTTTGATCAGCCGATCGCCGACATCATGGCCGAGCGAATCGTTGACCATCTTGAAGCGATCAACGTCGATGAACATCACCCCGACGAGGGGCTTTCGACCGGTGTCGAGGTCGACCCCGGCATTGAGTGCGGTGCGAAGGCGGTGCACCAACATCGCACGGTTGGCCAAACCCGTGAGCTCATCGTGCAGCGCCTGTTTGGCGAGCTCCCACGTGGCATAACGCCGGAAGGTGATGTCTTGGGACTGCACCAGAATGCGGGAACCATCGCTGCTTTCGCTGCGCGAAAGGTGTTCGAGCACCCATACTTCGGACTCATCGGCACCATTGAGCACCCGATGCTCGACCTGGGTGGTCCGGGCCGCGCCAGTCATCAGCTTGTCGAGCGCCGCAAGATGGCGAGTGCGATCGGCGGGTTCGGTCAGCGCCAGAAGCGAGCTGCCGATCAGGTCCTTGCGTTCACGTCGCACCTGGTCGCAATAGGCCTGGTTGGCTCCGACGATGATGCCCATCTCGTCGAGCTCGACCACGCCGATTATGTTCTGCTCAAAGTCGGTGCTCGAGCCGTAAGGTGTCGCCGCGGCGTTCTGTAGTCGGCGACTGGCGACCTGATAGTTCTTGCGGACAAAGTGTCCGAGAATGAACACCCCGGCCAGTGCCGTGGCCGCACCCGCTACCCGAATGATGAACGGAAGCCAACTGGCTGGTGCGCCACCAGGATTTGGCACCTGTCGGTTCGCAACGAAGTCGCTGCCAGCGAACGGCACGGCGGCTGTGAGCTCGGCGTTGGCGCCGTCATTGGTGATTGCTCGTTCGACAGTGCCCGCTTGGGCCAGCCGGTCGAACGAACTGTCGACAGCAAGCTTGTTGCCATGCAGAATCAGCACGACCCAACCTTTTTCGGCTCCTTCGCCTACGGGAAAATAAGCAGCAAAGCCATCGCTGACGAACACCTGCCCCTGGTCGTTGGTGAACGGCGCGGCTGCCGAGCGATTCATGGCCGCCTGGTTGTTGAAACCTGCCCCCTCGGGACTGGTTGTTGGTGACCCGAAGCGATCGACGCCGACCACCTGGGCGACAGAGTCTTGGTAGATGACTCGATCGAGCGCCGGCAGTGTGCGAGACACTTGCGACTCGAGCACAGCGGAGGACAGCGTTACATTCGACGAACCTTCGGCATCATCAAGGAAAGCGGCGAGTTCGAGGCCGGCATTTTCGGCAGCGCCAAGGCTGCGGGCAAGATCGCCTTCGAGTTCGTCGAGCGACTCTTGCAACGCGTCTTCTGAACCCTGAGCGATGAGCGCCCGTTGATCTCGACGTTCGCGGTAGTCGTCGAAGAGCACCAGCGAGCTCACGATGAGCAAGCCGACGGCCAGCACGGCGGTGGCCGCGGAGACCAGACGTGCGGTCGAAAATTCTGCTCGGGGAGATGACATTGGGGAGGTTCCCTCTTCTCGGCCCATCGGATTGGTTCGCCGGCCCAAAGCTATCCCGCATTGGACATGCATAACCAGAGTCGAAGAAGTCGAATTTCGCCTGTTTGGAATACCGGATTGAGCCTAGTGTCGTGTGGGCGACCAAGCGTCCATACGTTGAGCAAGTGTGCCTCATATCGGACCTGAGC
>JBDNHG010000500.1:0-4988 GCA_041688925.1 Acidimicrobiales bacterium
ATCCGTGCCGGCATGGTCCATCCCGTGGTGTCGGCGGCTGATCCACAGGCGGGCGCTGCGTTCGTGGTGCCCGTGCATAACGACCCAGACGGCCTCGAACGCCTGTTGCGAGCCCTGCGCCGCGACTTCTCTGACTCGCCGATCGTGGTCGTCGACGATGCTTCCGCCGACGCCGAAACCATCGCTGCCATCGCTGTTCGCCATAGCGCCGACGTCATCTGCCACCACACGAACCTGGGCCCCGCCTCGGCCCGCAACACCGGCTGGCAACGAATAGTGACGTCCCCAGGGGACGTCACTATTCGGCCTGAGGTGGTCGTGTTCCTTGATGCTGATGTGGTGCCGACGGCGGGGGCGATTCGCACGATGCTGGCGCACTTTGGCGACGATGGTGTGGCGGTCGTGGCGCCGCGGGTGCGAGCCGGTGCCGGACTCGGTGCGATCGCTGGTTACGAGGCCGGCAACTCGCCGCTCGACATGGGCACGGCGCCCGCCCTGGTGCACCCAGGCACACGCATCTCGTACGTCCCATCGGCCGCCATCGCCATCAGAACGGCAGAGCTACAGGCCGCAAACGGCTTCGATGCAGCGATGCGTTATGGCGAAGACGTCAACCTCGTATGGCGCCTGATCGCCGATGGCCAGATGGTGCGGTATGAACCCGCAGCGATCGTCGAGCACCGAAATCGAGCTTCGCTTGCAGCGTTCGCCCGCCAGCGTTACGCGTATGGATCATCGGCGGCAGCGCTCGCCCAGCGCCACGGCGACAAGGTGGCGCCACTGCAACTGCCGGCACGCGTGATCGTCACCACGCTTGGCGCCCTGTTCGGCGGGCTCTACGTACGCATCGGCGCCGGCATCGCTGCGGTCGCCGGAACCGTGCCACTGGCCCGCAAGCTTGAGGACAAGGTCGACAACCCGGCGGTCGAGGCAGCCCGACTTGCCATGATGACGCACGGCTACGCGGTGCAGGGGCTCGCTACCGCAGCCACGCGCGCGTGGGCGCCACTGCTGCTGCCTGTCCGCCGTCTGCGGCGAGCGCTCGCTATCGCTCTGATCGTGCCCGCCATCGTCGACTGGCTGCGTGCTCGCCCGGCGATCAACCCGGTCACGCATCTGGGCATGCGAGCTGTCGACCACGGTGCGTATTGCGCAGGAGTCTGGGCCGGCGTCTTGCGGTCTTGCTCGCCAGCTGCTTTGCTGCCCAGCGTGCGATTCGCCGAGCGACAAGATGCGACAAGATGACTGAACCCGAACTTCCCCTGCGTCAGGCGGTGCGGGCGCTGATGATCGACCGTGCCGACCAGGTGCTGATGGTCAAGCTCGACATCACCCGAAGCGGATGGGTCGGCTGGGTGCTGCCCGGTGGCGGTATCGAAGGCGACGAAGACTCGCGTGCCGCCTTGCAGCGTGAACTGCTGGAAGAAACCGGTCTGCGTGATCCGTTCGTTGGCCCCGTCGTCTGCCAGCGGGTACAACACGGCCCGCTTGTTGCGCCCGGCTATGGCGGGCAGCAAGACGACATCCATCTGGTGCCGTGCCATGACTTTGTGCTCGAACCAACGATGAGCACGTCCGAACTGCGAGACGAAGGCATCGTCGACATGCGCTGGTTCACGCCCGCAGAACTACATGCATCGAGCGAGGTGATGGTCCCCGAGGGACTCGCTGAGCTCGTCGACCGTGTGCTCGAGTTCGGCGGCTCGGTCGATCCACTCATCATCGAAGTCACCGAAGTCACCGAACCGCCACCTGATGGCACGCATGGATGATGGGCTCGAGAGTCGGCCGTGGGAACAGGTCTCGCTTCCCGGCATCGACAGATGATGCGCAGGTGAAACATCGGCTTGCCATAGTCACTATGCGGCGCGTGAGCCGGGGTGACGTGTGCGGGCACGGCGGATCACACCGGCTTACCTGCCGATGGCGGAGACTGCAGCAATCCGAGGGTTGCGCTCCGTCATCACCCGTGGTCGTCATTCAAGGTCATCACCTGTGCAAACGATGCAGGGCGCGTTGATCTGATACTTCGTTTTGCGTAGTATTGCCGCATGCGATCTCTCGGCCGCTCCAGTCGGCTCATCTTGACCGTTCTCGCCAAGGAACCCGCGCACGGATACGCCGTGATCAGCTGGGTCAAACAAGCGTCGGGCGGAACCGAGACGTTGGCCGTCGGCAGCGTCTACGGGTCGATGGACAAGCTCGAGAGTGAGGGCCTCATCGAACACGATCGTGACGAAGTCGAAAACGGACGCACCCGCCGCTACTTCCGCATCACCGAGTCAGGACGCGACCGTCTCGCTGCCGAGATATCCAAACTGTCCGTCGAAGTCGAAGCAGCGAAGCAGGCACTCGGCGTCAAGGGCCGTGGCGCCGTGACCGGAGACATGGCATGACGCAGCGCTGGTTGAAGCTCCTCGTCGGCACGCTTCCCGAGGCGGCCCGACGCGAACGCGGCCCCGAGATGCTCGACGCTTTGCGTTTGTCCGAACCGTCGGGAACCGCCGCCGTCAAAGAATCGTTCGCTCTGCTGTGGGCATCGACCGTGGCGTGGCGTCGGTATCTCGCGAGCGCATCAGGGCTGCGTCGGAGTGCACTGGTCGGCGCGCTGCTCTGGTTTGGACTATTGGTCGGCGTCGGCCCAGTTCTGCGCGTCCGGTTGATCAGTGGCGAAGGAACCGAATCCCTCGGCTGGTCCATCGATCGCGCCCCGATCGTCGTCGCCATCGCCGCATTCGCCCTCGCACTCGCAGCACTCAGTCGTAGCCGCATCGCTGCGGCCGCCCTGGGTGCCGTAGGACTGTTCGCCGCCGGCGCGTCGAGCGTCGTCGGCCAATGGCAGCTTGCACAGGCCATCTGGTACGAAGTGCGCTGGATCGGCCTTGCTCTGGTGATGGTCGTCTGGCTCGCAGGCAAGGTGTCGCCACGCATACGCACGCTCGTTGTGTTGCCGGTCTTGGTGGCAACGATCGTTGCGGTACTGCCATGGCCGATCTGGGCATGGGCGAGCGCTCGCAACTACTCGTTCATGTTGCGCAACGAGATCTACAACCGCCTGCTGGGTTGGTCGGCGAACCCTGGCTGGGAATGGCTCTTTGTCTCGCTGGTGTTTGTGGCGCTCGCGCTGGTAGTCCTCATGCCTTCGCTCGGCGCAATCGCAGCTCCGGCAACGCTTCACCTGCTCATCATCGACTGGCGAACCGGCCTTCCGATGGCGCTGTGTCTGGCGGTGCCGTTCGCCTTGCACTATCTACGTGAGCACGCCACCATTGAGATGCGTTGGCGGTCTGAGCCACGCTGATCCTTACGTCACAACAAAGAGGTCGGTTCGGATGGGCGGTCCCGTCAGGTCAGCATTACCGTCCTGAAATGGCTTGGTTTTCCGCTCGTACAGTTTCCGCGTCGACGGTGCCCGTTGCCCCAGAACAGATCTGGGACGTTCTCACCGACCCGACCACACTGGCCGAGCTCACGCCACTCGTGAAGTCGACCGAGGCATCGGGCTCACAATGGCTGTGGACGCTCAACGGCATCGAAGCTCTCGGAATCAAGATCGAGGCGGCCTTCACCGAGAGCATGACGTTCACCGAGAAGCGTCAGATCGTGTTCGCCCATGACCCGCCCGCTGGCAAGAAAGAACATGCCGCCGTCGACGGCATCTATGACCTGTCGCCAGCGGGAGCCAACGCCACAGACCTCGAGATCGATCTGACGTTGTCGGTCGAACTGCCGTTGCCGCGTCTGGCTCGCCCTGCCGTCGAGCGGGTTGTGTCGTCAGCCATGCGCCTGACCGGTCAGCAGTTTGCATCGAACCTGTACGAGCGGCTGGGGCTCGATCCGGCGACGGCCAAGATCACCGAAGTCTCGCGTCGATGACGTCGGTCAAGTGCAGCCGCGGCCACAGTGCGATCGAGGGCCGATGAAGAAGATCTGGACATATCGAGATGTCGATGCTCCAGCGGATGTCGTGTGGAGCGTGTTCACCAATCCAGCGCACTGGCCCGAATGGGGCCCGAGCATCCGCAGTGCAGAACTAGATGATGCGCCGATGCAACTCGGTACACGAGGCACCGTGACGATCGTCGTGGGTGCTCGCCTCGGGTTCGAAATCACGCGTTACGACGAAGGTGCGCGCTGGGCGTGGAAGGTGGCGGGTATCGACGCAACCGACCACACCGTCGAAGCGCTCGGCGACGACAGAAGCCGAGTCGGGTTCGGGGTGCCGTGGGTGGTGGCGCCATATCAAGCCATCTGCTGGCTCGCCCTGCACCGCATTAAAACAATCGCCGAAAGCACTGAGGTCACGGTATGAAGGTCACGGCATGAGGGTCACAGTATGAAGGTCGCAGTTATTGGTTCGACCGGTTATGTCGGAGGCCGACTGATTCCCGAGCTGCTCGCAGCCGGGCACGAGGTTCGGTGCGTTGCTCGCAACCCCGACAGGCTGGCGGGCATCGACTGGCGGTCTGACGTCGATGTCAAAGCCGCCGATGTACTCGACCAGGCGTCTATCGAAGATGCGCTGACGGGCATGGACGCCGTCTATTACCTCGTCCACGCGATGGGCCACGCCGGTGACTTCGAGAAGACCGACCGCATCGGCGCCGAGAACACCCGTAACGCTGCAGAAAAGGCCGGCATCTCGCGCATGGTCTATCTCGGCGGGCTCGGCGAAGACGATCCCGACAGCCTGTCGAGCCATCTGGCCAGCAGGCACGAGGTGGGCCAGATCCTCGCCTCGGGCACGGTCCCGGTCACCTAGCTGCGGGCCGCCGTCATCATTGGCTCGGGCAGCGCGTCGTTCGAGATGCTTCGCAATCTTGCCGATGTGCTCCCCGCGATGATTTGCCCTCGCTGGGTCACGCAAACCAAGTGTCAGCCGATCGCTATCGCCGACGTATTGCACTATCTCGTCGGTGTGCTCGAGTTGCCTGGCACCGACAACGCGATCTACGAGATTGGTGGGCCTGATGTGCTCACCTATCGAG
>JBDNHG010000501.1:0-2163 GCA_041688925.1 Acidimicrobiales bacterium
CACCGTCGCCTCGCTTCGCATCCGCGACAGGAGGTCTTCGAGATCTTCAGGAGAGCTCACTCTGGCCTGAATGCGGTAGTCGACAGGCCCCGTGATGTGGATGGCGTCGATGATGCGGTCGTCCGAGGCGATCAACTCAACGAATGCCCTGTCGTTGGGGCGATGGTCGAGCCAGATATCCATCGTGACCTCGAGCGGGCGGCCGAGCATCACATAGTCAATCGTGGCTTTGAAGCCCTTGATCACACCTTGATCGACGAGTCGAGCCAGGCGCGCCCCTGCCGCGTTTGGGCTGAGGCCCACCACTTTCCCGAGCTCGCGATGGGTGGCTCGACCATCGCTACTCAGGTGTCGGAGAATAGCTCTGTCAACATCATCTATCACGGGGTTTTATCTCGCATCAGAGTGATGTTACTGATATATTCAGTGCCATGCGCAGCCTGGAGTGATGCAAACTAATGGTATGACCAACCAGCAGAACCATGCGTTCACCGACCTGTTGCAAACATGGTCCCGTCACCAGGACCTCCGTGTCGCCGGCGCCCCCATCGCCGAGCTTGCGGCGTCGCGAGCAACTCTCGACAGCGTTCGCCTCCAAGCCATCCGCGAAACCACCCACAGAATGGCCCGTCGCGCCGCATAACGGTCACCCGCTATCTCGCGCCGCAAGGCGCGGGCAAGGACGCAGCTAGCACCAGGGAACCCAGAAGGGCATCTTCAATGTCGCAGGGTTCCTTCGAGTCATGCGGTTCGGGAGCTTCGCTCTCGACCTAGCCGCTGACCCTCCAGGGGCCGACAAATGTCCCTGGTATTTGCGCGCCACAACGCTGGGTTCGTCCCAACGCTGGGTTTCAGCGGTGGGCTTCGACGGCGGGTGTTTCGTCGCTCGGTTGCCAGAGGCCTTGGCCGAGTTTGCTGACGCGACCCGAGCGTTTGAGGCCGCTCAATGTCAGGCTTACGTCGTCGATCGTGTCGTAACGGCCGCCGTCGGCGAGTTGTTCGTGGATGGTGTTGCGGTCAACGGGGCCAGGCATGGCTCTCATGGCGGTGAGAACGGCGTCGCTGCGTGACATCAGGGCCAGGTCGGGTCCGTTGGCAGCCAGCAGTTCGATATTGGCCGAAATTGGTACCACGTCGGCGCTGGGCGTGCGAGAAGGCGCCGTCAAACCTTGCCGCTTGGCGTAGGACTTGAGGCCGACGATCTCGATCTGGATCTTCTTCGCGTCTTGTTCGAGCGCGGCAACGAGTTCTTTGGCTAGGCGCAATTCGTCGAGCGTGGTCGCCAAGTCTGACTCGGCGTGCTCGATTGCTTCAACTACTTCCATGGCTGACCCGAACTTGTCGTCTTTTGTTCGCAGAGGTGGACTTGCACGGCGAAACTGGCTGGCTTGTCTAGGGTGAGGAGTAGTCGTACCTAGATTGTGGAGCTACGACGAACTAGTCCCAAGCGATTTCGGCAGACTAGCAGAACTAGTCGCGACTAGCTAGCTAAAAAGCTAGCCTCCCAACTAGGCGCTACCAGCTGGCCTAGCTGCGAGGCGTGCTAGGTTGCGCAAACCATGTGGCGACCGCCGTCGGGCCGAGTGGTCGTCGGCTGCCGACAGGGCATTCTGCGGGTTGCCACACCTGGGCGCGCTAGCGTCGATCACAATGTGGACGTTGAAGCGCCCTGCGGCGCGTGTGGTGCTACTCGACCGCGAAGGCCGAATCTTTCTGATAAATGGACGTGATCCGGCCGATGTGTCGAAGCCGCCATGGCTCGAAATTCCTGGCGGCGGCATCGATCCTGGCGAAGCCAGCGCTGTGGCTGTTGCCCGTGAGCTCTACGAAGAGACCGGCATCGAGGATGCCGAGATCGGTCCGGTCGTGTGGCGGCAATACGTCGAGTTCGATTTCGGTGGTTACCACTTCGAGAGCGACGAACAGATCCACGTTGCCTGGTGCAACGGTGGTCAATGGCGGCCCAAACATCTCGAATATCTCGAGGCGCTTGCCTTCAGTGGCGCCGATTGGTGGTCGCTCGACGACCTGTTGGCATCAGACACGCCGGTACTACCCGCACGGCTGCGCGAATTCTTGCCCGATCTCGTTGCCGGCGTGCTGCCCGAAGAACCGATCGACATCGCACCACCGCTGGGCTGGGAGCGGCGCGCTGCGGTAGAG
>JBDNHG010000502.1:0-7392 GCA_041688925.1 Acidimicrobiales bacterium
GATCTACCGGTTGACCATCGATAACACTAGGGCGCTGAGAACGACAAGAAGAGTCGGGCAGATCTTGCAACGGAATCGCCACATTCGATGGCTCCACCAGAGCGGTGGTCCGCGTGCAAAGGTCGCAGCCGGAGGTTGTCGTTTATGTGGCTGCCGGGGCTCAGGTCAACAGTGGTCGGTGCCAATGTGCAGTATCGCCGGGATTGTCGGTGGCGCGTTCTATGTTGGAAGCAATGACGACCAACTCGCCGTTCGCTACCGGCGATCACCGACGTCGCGCACTTCTGTCGAAGAAGCTGCTTTGGCGCCAGACAACCATGAGTGACACATGAGCATCGAGATTCTCGACGGGCTGAACCCCGACCAAGAAGAAGCCGTGCTGCACGACAGCGGCCCGCTGTTGGTCATTGCCGGCGCCGGTTCGGGCAAGACGCGGGTTCTGACCCATCGCATCGCCCGACTCATTCAGGAGCAGGGCGTATCGCCGTTCGCCATCCTTGCGATTACGTTCACCAACAAGGCGGCGAGCGAGATGCGCCAGCGTGTCGAGGCCCTCGTTGGTTCGGTTGCTCAGCGCATGTGGGTGTCGACGTTCCACTCGGCGTGTGTGCGTATCTTGCGCCGTGAAGCCAAGGCGATCGGCTATCCCTCGTCGTTCACGATCTATGACCATGCCGATGCGGTTCGGCTGACCAGCTATGTGCTGCGCGACCTGAACATCGACTCGAAACGCAACCCGCCGAGGTCGGTGCATTCTGCGATCAGCGCGGCCAAAAACGAGGGCCGCACCGCGGCCGAGTTCATAGAGATGGCCAGTTCGACACACGAACGTCGCATCGGTCAGGTCTTCGAAGAGTACCAACGGCGCCTGAAAGCAGCGGGAGCCATGGACTTCGACGACCTGCTGAGCGTCACTGTGCAGCTGTTCAAGTCGAATCCCGATGTTCTCGAGACGTGGCAGCGTCGCTTCGAGTACATCTTGGTCGACGAGTACCAAGATACGAATCCGGTGCAGAACGAGCTGGTGCTGCTGCTGGCCAGCGCCGCAGGCAACGTGTGTGTCGTCGGCGATGCCGATCAATCGATCTACCGGTTCCGCAAGGCCGATATTCGCAACATTCTCGAGTTCGAAAAGGCGTTCCCTCAGGCCACAACGGTGGTGCTCGAGCAGAACTACCGGTCAACCCAAACAATCCTCGACGCAGCCAACGCCGTGATCGACAACAACCCCGATCGTCCGCCGAAACAGTTGTGGACTGAACAAGGGCCGGGCGAAAAGATCCTGCGCTATCACGCCGAAGACGAGATCGACGAAGCCACTTGGGTAGCGAACCGGTTGTCGTTTCTTCACAGCCGTGAGCACTACAAGTGGGGCGAGATGGCGGTGTTCGATCGCACCAATGCGCAGTCTCGCGTCCTCGAAGAACGGTTGATGCGCAGCGGCGTCCCGTACAAGGTCATCGGCGGCACACGCTTTTATGATCGCAAAGAAATCAAGGACGCCATGGCCTATCTCAAGGCCGTGATCAACCCGACCGACGAAGTCAGCCTCAAACGGGTGCTGAATACGCCGCGGCGTGGCGTCGGTGATGGTTCGATCGCGAAACTCGACCTGTGGGCCGCACAACACGGTCTCACGTTCATCGATGCATTGCGCAGCGCTCCTGAAGCGGGTGTGTCCGGCAAGGCCATCACCGGAATCACCAAGTTCCTGAATCTGCTGGCGACCGCTGCAGACCAGTTGGCCAAAGGGCCTGCCGATGTGCTCGACCATCTTCTCGATGTATCGGGCTACCGGGCCGTACTCGAAGCCGAACGCAGCGTCGAGGCCGACGGTCGGCTCGAGAACCTCGGCGAATTGTTGGGTGCCGCACAAGATTTCGGCGACATCGACGAGTTCCTCGAGCAGGTCGCGCTGGTGGCCGACACCGACGATCTCGAAGAAGAAGAAGACGCGTCGGTCCTGCTGATGACAATGCACTCGGCAAAGGGCCTCGAATACCCGGTGGTCTTCGTGATCGGCATGGAAGACGGCATCTTCCCCCACATGCGCAGCATTGGTGACCCTGAAGAACTCGAAGAAGAACGCCGCCTCGCCTACGTGGGTATCACTCGGGCCGAGCAACGTCTCCATGTGACACACGCGGCGTCGCGCAATCTGTACGGATCGAATCAGTACAACCCGCCGAGCCGCTTCCTCGATGAGATCCCGGCCGAGCTGATCGACGAAGAAGAATCGACCGCGTCGCGTCGGCGAAGCAGTTCGCGTCGAGGCCGCGACCGCTGGGACGAGACTCGCGAGTGGAAGGTCGACCAGGCGATGCGTTCGGGCGGCCGCCGTGAGTCGCTCGGCACGGGCATAGCGAATCCGACACCGTCAGCACGAACCACGACCGGCGCCCATGAAATCGGGCTACGTGTCGGTGACGACGTCAAGCACTCGACGTGGGGCGAAGGCGTGATCATCCTCATCGAGGGCCAAGGCGAAAAAGCCGAAGCGGTTGTGCGGTTCCCGTCGGTGGGCGAGAAGCGAGTCTTGTTGTCGTGGACGCCGCTCGAAAAGGTCGCCGGCTGAGCACACCGCTGCGCTATTCGAATGCTGAGGCCAGTTTGGGACTACCTTCGGTAGGACATGACTGATACAGCGGACCAAGTCAAGGAAGCGCTGCTCGACGCCGTCGTCGAGCTGGCAGAACACCGACAGCACGGTTCTCAGGCCTCGATCACCGGAGATCTGATCAGGCACTATTTTTCGCGCACGGCTCCCCAGGACCTTGCCGACAAAGACCCGATCGAGCTCTACGCGGCCACGATTCGCCACCTGCAGCTGGCCGAGCGGCGCTCGCCCAACGAGAGCCTCATCCAGATCTACAACCCGAACAGCGACGAAGACGGTTGGACGAGCAGCCACACCGTCGTCGACATCGTCGGCCAAAACATGCCGTTTATCGTCGACTCGGTTCTGTCGTTGTTCGAGCGTCTTGGACATCAGGTGCATGTGCTGGTGCATCCAATGTTCGAGGTCAAACGCACCGATAGCGGCGAGATCCGCTCGATCCAGGTGCCGCTACCGACCTCGAAGCCACTCGAGTCGATCGTGCACGTCGAGATCGATCGCCTGACAGGCGAGAACACCATCGATGAGCTCGAAGAGCAGCTCATCGCCGTGCTCAGCGATGTCCGCAAAGCAGTCGAAGACTGGCGCGCCATGCGCTCTCGGGTGCTCGAGATCGCAAACGAACTCGAAGACTGGTCAGCCGAAGCCGAAGCAGGCAACCCGAGGTTCGCCGCCGAAGAGCACGGGCAGCCGCACGAGGTCGCCGAGCTCCTGCGTTGGATGGAAGCTGGTTCGTTTGTTTTTGTGGGCTACCGCGAATACGACTTCATCGACGATGAGGTCAACCCTCGCACCGTGTCGCGGCCGCAAACCGGGCTGGGCACGATGCGTCAGGAAGTAGCCAGCGAGCGCGGACTGGGCGATCTGCCGCCCGAGACTGCGGCGCAGTCTCGTCGTGCCAATATTTTGAACCTGACAAAGGCCAACGCGATGTCGACCGTGCACCGGCCGGTGCCGCTCGACTATGTCGGAATCAAAGAGATAGACGCCGACGGCAAGGTCACCGGCGAACGCCGAGTGCTCGGGCTCTTCACCTCGAGTGTCTACACGGGCAGGGTCGAAGACATCCCGACCGTGCGCCTCAAGGTCAAGGCCGTGCTCGACCGTGTCGACTTTCACGCCACGAGCCATGACTACAACCGGCTGCTCAACACCTTGCAGACGTTCCCGCGCGACGAGCTGTTCCAGATCGAACTCGACTCACTCGAGACGATGTCGTTGGCGATGCTCGATCTTCGCGATCGACGTAAGGTGAGCCTGCTGGTGCGCCAAGAGCAGTATGGCCGGTACCTCTCGTGTCTGGTCTTCGTGCCGCGCGACCGGCACAGCACCGATGTTCGCCTCAGGATCGAGCAGATCTTGGTCGAGGCGTACCACGGCACGAGCGTGCGATTCTCGACAGAAATCTCTGATGCTCCGCTGGCGCGCATCCACATGGTGATCTACACCGACCCGCGCTCGGGCATCGAACTGCCCGATACAACCGCCGTCGAGTCACGGCTGGTTCAGGGCACCAGAACCTGGGGCGACTACCTGCGGGCTTCCTTGGTCGAAGCCCACGGCGAAGAATATGGGCTCGACCGGCTGGAGCGATACGACGAAGCCTTTGATGCGAGTTATCGCGAGAATGTGCTGGCCGAGTCAGCCGTGCACGACATCGAACGGATTGAAGCGCTGGCCGACGACGATCTCGACGTCTTTCTCCACCGCCCGCTCGAAGCGGGCCGACTCGACCTGCGCTGCAAGATTTACCGTTCGGGAGACCCCATTGTTCTGTCGCAGCTCGTGCCGCTGTTGCACGACCTGGGCGCAGTCGTGGTCGACGAGCGCCCCTACGAGGTGCGCCCCGGCGGAGACAAGTCGCTCTTCATCTACGACATTGGTCTGAGGATGTCGACCGAACTCGATCGAGACGATCGCCAGCGCGTTCGAGAAGCAGTGCTTGCCGTGTGGAACAGCGATGCCGAGAGTGACCGGCTCGCACAGCTCGTTGTGACCGCAGGCCTTGGATGGCGTGACGTGGCCGTGCTTCGTGCCTATACCCGTTACAGCGCTCAGATCAGAAGCCGCTTCAGTTCGGCATACATCATCGAGACTTTGAACGCACACCCCGAGATCGCCGCGCAGCTCGTCGCGCTCTTCCGTGCTCGCTTCGACCCTGCGCTGGCAAGCGATGCGGGCCACGAAGCTGAAGTCGAAACTGTTGTCCATTCGATCGACTCGGCGGTCAGCCTCGATGCCGACCGAATTCTCCGTTCGTTTCTGACCCTGATCAAGGCAACTGTTCGTACCAACCATTGGCAGCGGGTCGGTGACGTTCGACGCCCGGCGTTGGCCTTGAAACTCGACCCGCGCATCCTCCCTGACGTGCCACAGCCGGTCCCGGCGGCCGAGATCTTTGTGTACTCGCCGCGCACCGAGGGCGTGCACCTGAGGTCGGGCCCTGTCGCCCGAGGGGGTCTGCGTTGGAGCGAGCGGATGGAGGACTATCGCACCGAGATCCTCGGCCTGATGAAAGCTCAGACGGTCAAGAACTCGGTGATCGTGCCGGTCGGGGCCAAGGGCGGCTTCGTGGCTCGACAGCTTCCCGCAGGGGGTTCGCGCGACGAGGTGATGGCCGAGGTGGTCGAGTGCTACAAGGTGTTCGTCGGCGCGCTGCTCGACGTCACTGACAACGTGATCGATGACACGGTGGTGCATCCGATCGACGTTGTTCGCCGCGATGGCGACGATCCCTATCTTGTGGTGGCCGCAGACAAGGGCACGGCGACGTTCTCTGACACGGCCAATGAGATCGCCCGAGAACGTGCCTTCTGGCTCGACGATGCTTTTGCGTCGGGAGGCAGCGCCGGGTACGACCACAAGGAGCTGGCAATAACGGCGCGCGGTGCATGGGTGTCTGTCGAACGCCACTTCCACGAATTGGGGCTCGACCCGGCAACGATGTCTTTTACCGCCGTCGGTGTCGGCGACATGTCTGGAGATGTCTTCGGTAACGGTCTGCTCCGCAGCAACCAAACGCGTCTGATCGCCGCATTCGACCACCGTCATGTGTTCGTCGATCCGGACCCCGACCCGGCCACGAGCTTTGCCGAACGGCACCGCCTCTACAACCTCGCGCGCTCGACTTGGGGAGACTACGACCTCGGACTGATCTCATCCGGTGGCGGCGTGTTCCCCCGCTCGGCCAAGTCGGTGCCAATATCAGCCCAGATCGCGACCGCTCTCGGTCTCGGCGACGACATCGAGCGACTCACACCCGACGAACTAATACAGGCGGTGTTATGTGCGCCCGTCGATCTCCTGTGGAACGGCGGCATTGGCACCTATGTTCGTGCGTCGACCGAGACCGACGTCGAGATTGGCGACCGAGGTAATGACAGCGTCAGGGTCGCCGCCGACGAGCTTCGGTGCAGGGTTCTCACCGAGGGAGGCAATCTTGGCGTGAGCCAGCGGGGCCGCATCGAGTTCGCTCAGCACGGTGGCCGGATCAACACCGATGCAATCGACAATTCGGGTGGGGTCGACTGTTCTGATCATGAGGTGAACCTCAAGATCCTGCTCGCGGTCGCCGAGCGTAACGGCGACATGACGCGCAAGCAGCGAGACGTTCTGTTGGCTTCGATGGCCGACGAGGTCTGCGAGCTCGTGCTCGAAAACAACCATGCACAGAACCGCACCCTCTCGGCCGCCGTGGCCGAGGCGCCGGGGATGGTGCAGGTACACGAACGGCTGATGGCCGACCTGGAAGAGACCGCTGGTCTACATCGGGACGTCGAGATGCTTCCGAGCACAATAGATATGCGCGAACGAAAGGCCGAGGGCTGGGGTGCGACCCGTCCTGAGCTGGCGGTGCTGATGGCGTACACCAAGAACAGCATCACCGAGAGCCTCAGGGCAGCCGGCTTGCCATCCAGCACAGCTTTCGACCGCTTGTTGCTGAACTATTTCCCCGCCGAAATTCGTGAGAACCACCGCGATCTCGTGTTACACCATCCGCTGCGGCGTGAGCTGACAGCGATGTTGCTGTCGAACGAGATGGTGAACCGGGGTGGCATCACCATGGTGCATCGCCTCATCGAAGAAACCTCGGCGACGGCGTCTGAGACCGCACTGGCACACATCGCTGCATGGCAACTGTTCGACCTCAACGACTTGTGGGATGAACTGAGTTCGATCGATCCAGGGATCGATTCAGCGACGGTGACGGCACTTGAACTCGAAGTGACGAAACTTGGCGAGCGGGCCGCTCGTTGGCTGCTGCGAAACGAAGCGCAACCGCTCGATATCGAATCGGTCGTCGCCAGCTATCACGGTGCACTCGTCGAATTGCGCCGACAAGGCGCCGAAGACGATCGACCACACGACGTCACCACCGAGATCGAGGGTTTGGTGGCTGCGGGGGTTTCCACCCACCTGGCAACAACGATCGCGTCCCTGGGGCCGGCCTACGGGTTTCTCGATCTGGCAACAGTCTCGAACCGCACGGGCCAACGGCCAGACGTTGTCGGGTCAATTCATCATGTGCTCGAAGAGCGACTTGGTCTCACGCCGTTGCGCGAGTGGGTTGTTGCCCTGCCGCGTGAAGATCATTGGCAGACCATGGCGCGAGGTGCGCTGCGCGATCAATACTTCCTCGAACGCGCCGAGCTCGTCGCTGCGGTCTCGTTCCTGCTCGACCCCACCGGCGTGCCGTCAGAACAAGTCGAGCTATGGCTCGAGAAGAACACGGTCGCTGCTGACCGATGCCGACGAACGCTCGACGAAATCGCAGC
>JBDNHG010000503.1:0-6307 GCA_041688925.1 Acidimicrobiales bacterium
AAAGCAGCCCTTCTTCTCGCCCCGCAGGGTGGGGTAGAGGTAGCGCTCTTTCTGGTCATCGGTTGCCTCGTAGAGCTGGGCGAGTCCGGCCCCACCAAAGGTGCCATAACACGGGTTGTACAGGCCGGCCCGATGCTGACTCATCTCGATCGCCATCAGTGCCCGGGTGGTGACATCGATGCCAGGCCCGCCGAACTCTTCGGGAATGTCGAGACCGTAGAAGCCCATTTCCTTGGTCTTCACAATGAGGCGGGCTTGGTCGTCGGGGTGAAGCTCGCCGGCGTCGGGATCAAGGTCGGCCTCGAGGGGCACGATCTCATCGGCCACAAAGCGGCGCACCGTGTCGACGATCAACTGCTGCTCATCGCTGAGTGTGAGATCCATCAGCTGTCGCCCCTATCGGTCGAGAGCGGGCTGAGCCGACCCAGCTTGCCCTGTTGGTCAGCGTTGCCGATAGGCAACGTGTCGTGGTCGAACTGGTAGATCATGAGCAGCTCCTGCCATCTCGTGAGGTAACCGTGGGTGAATTCATGGCGGAAGCGCACGCTGTGCCCCAACTCTGTAGCGAGAGTGAGTTCGGCGGCCAGCGCGGTGCGCATGCCGAAGGGCTCGCGTCCGCCCGCGTAGCCAATCTTGATCACCGCATCGGCGTCGTCGGCGATCTCGTAGACCCCGAGCTGCGCTGGCAGCGCGTCGATAGCGCTCTCTGTCAGCTCGACCCATGGTTTCGACATCCGCATTTGCATCAACCCCCAAGCTAGGTGGCCTCAGGTGTAGCTGAGTAGTTCGGCGAAGATCTCGTCGGCGTTGGCGGCGCGGCCGAGGTTGGGGTGCAACAAGACAGTCATGGTGTGCAACCCCTTACTACGGCTCGTGCGAGACATAGCAAAGACCGACGTGGTGATGCCGAGGATTTGTATGCAGCGGCGTGTGAGCTGCATTGTTGATCTCTATGACAGGTAGCGAAACGATCGAACGAACACGGTTGCCCGGCACGCCGGTGCCGATGCATGAATGGCCGGGTGCCGACGGTCTGACCATCCGCGGCGACGCCTGGGGTGATCCATCCGGACGGCTCGTGATCCTCCAGCACGGTGGCGGCCAGACCCGCCATGCTTGGCGCGGTGCCGGCGAGACGCTCGGCGACGCTGGCTACTACGCCATCGCCATCGACTCACGCGGTCACAGCGATTCTGACTGGGCCCCTGACGCGGCCTATGAACCCGAGAAAAATGTGCAGGATCTGCTTTCGGTGGTCGAATCGATCGGGTCGCCGAAACCGATTCTGGTCGGTGCGTCGATGGGCGGAAGCACCAGCCTGCTGGCGATCGGGTCGGGTCGTATCGATGCCGGTGCTCTGGTGCTGGTCGACATTGCGCCAAAGGTCGAAGTCGAGGGAACGAAGAAGATCCGCGAGTTCATGAACCAGAAGCCTGACGGGTTCGAGTCGCTCGACGAGGTCGCTGCTGCGATCGCCAATTACCAGCCGCATCGAGATCGTCCTCGCAATCTCGACGGTCTGGCCAAGAATGTTCGCTTGGGCTCTGACGGCCGCTACCACTGGCACTGGGATCCAGCTCGTCGCAATCGTTCGTGGAACATGAAGGACTATCGGGCGTCGCTCGAAACCGCCGCCGACAATCTCAATCTGCCAGTGCTGCTGGTACGCGGCGGTCTGTCAGACGTGCTGTCCGAAGAGGGCGCCCAGTCGTTTCTGGCGCAATGCCCGCACGCCGAATACGTCAACGTGACCGGCGCTGCCCACATGGTGGCCGGTGACCGCAACGATGTCTTCTCAGGGTCGGTAGTCGACTTCCTGCATCGCGTTGTGCCTCCGAAGTAAACGAAACCAGGCGGGTCGCGTGTTTCGCCAGGGCCGCCCGCAATTCGACGTCTAGTTTCCTTCGAAGGTTGCCGTGTCGCCCGCTAGTCGGGCGGAGATGCCGCGTTTTGCGTCTTGACTCTGGCGGGCCGCTTCGACCAGGGCGTCGACATCGTCGTGAGCAATCTCATCACGAAATTGCATCTGCCGTGTGAGCACTGCCTTCATCGCTCGCAGGCTGAGCGGCGCGTTCGCTGCGAGCCGATCGGTGAGTTTCTGGGCTTCGGCGTCAAGGTCAGCCGCGGGCACCGAGCGCAGGATCATGCCCAGCTCGGCCATGCGCGTTGCCGACACCGGGTCGCCGATCAGTAACATCTCTCGTGCGAAGACAGGGCCACCGACCTCGATGATCTTGCTGGCCAAGAACCAGGTGGGTGCCAGGCCGATCTGGGCAAGTGACATGCCGAATCGAGCGGTGTCGGCGGCGACGACGAGATCGCAGTGCAGCGCCAGTTCGTTGCCGCCGGCGATGGCATCACCGTGGACTACGGCGACGACGGGCAGCGGATACAGCGCCACCGAATGCAACATCTGCTCAATAGCGTTCGCGCTACCTGCCATGCCATTGGTGTCGCGTTCTTTGAGATCGACGCCAGCACAGAACGACCTGCCTTCGGCCCTGATCACGGTCAATCGTTCGGCCGGCGGCGGATCGGTCGTGAACAGTTGCTGCAATTGTTCGAGCATTGGAGCGTTCAGTGCGTTGCGTTTCTCTGGGCGGGCGAGTGTTACCACCCGTACCGCGCCCGCGGCCTCGCTGTCGACTCGAACCAACGATGTAGTCATGCTCTGAAGCTACTCGGCACGCTGTGCCACATCCCTAACCAGCGATGGGTCGGCGTCGGCGCATGGCGCCGAGGCTTGGCAGGTGCGCATTGCGGTGTGGGCGGGAAGCCTTGGTAGCGAGTCGACAAATCGAGCCGCGCTCCGAATAGCGATTCGATGGTCGAATACGTCGGGCGCGCAGGTCGACCAAATCGACGGCCTCGAGCAGATTCCACCGTTCCGGGCCGATCAGGTCGACGATCCGGCGCCAGCGGTCACCATGTGGCGGCGGCACATCGAGAATGCAGATGCGGTGCTGATCGCAGCACCCGAATACGCCGGAGGACTGGCTGGCATCGCCAAGAATGCGCTCGATTGGTTGGTCGGGTCGGGCTCGTTGCATCACAAACTCGTTGGTGGGCACGACCGGCGGAGTATTCGCCCGAGAGCAACTGATCCGCACCCTGTCGTGGCAGGGTGCACTCACGGTCGCAGACCTGGGCAGCGAAATGCCGCGTGCCAAGATGGACGATGGCGAGTTCACCGATGCAGCGACCGTTGCAGCGATCAAGGCGTGGGTCGCCGATGTCGTGATCGCAAATCGGCTCACACCCGAAAAGCGTTTGGCACGGGTCGCCGAATTTGTCACGCCGCTCGGCATTGACGTCGCCCGCTTCGGCGATATCCCCGCCCGATCCGCGTAGACGACGGATCAACCGGGCGAGCTTGGTCTAGCCCGGAGCGTTGGCGAGGATGGCGATGACGGGTCGTCCGGCCAGGTCTCGATGTTCGGCGACAACATCGGTCAGCCCCGCAGCGCGCATCAGATCACCGATATCGGTCGCGTCAACCATCGAGAAGCCGTGATGGTCGCTGTCGGCGTGACGTTTGTGCCACTCGGCAGAGTTCGGATGGCGGCGGTCAGCGAAGTTTTCGTCAACGAGTACCACCCGCCCGCCGGGCGCGAGCGCTCGGGCGATTTCGATAACGCCTTCGGCCGGGCTGCTCCAATGGTGCATAGTGTTCACCGACCAGATCGCGTCGACCTGACCGTCACCGACCGGCAACGATTCGGCGGCACCATTGGTGATCGTGATGTTCTTGCGGTGACGCGACAGCAGCCGCCGGGCCGTCATCACGGTGCGCATGAACGGCGTGGGATCGACGGCGAGAACGTCGGCGCCGGTCGCAGCTGCGCGCATGACGCCCGGCCCCATGCCGGCACCGATGTCGACCACTGTCTCGCCCTTTCGCGGCGCGACAAGGTCGACGACGGCATCATTGACCACGGATCGCCACATGCGTGGAGCTATCCGTGCGTATCGCACGATGGCCTTCAGCCCGCGATCCTTGGCATTGCCGTGTTGATGGTCATCATCGTGCGAATGGTCGTGGTCGTGTGCCATGTCAGCTCATCCCTGCCGACTGCCGCAGTCGATCGAGGCGTCGGTCGAGGGCGTCGAGATCGGTGGCGAAGACGCGGAGTATGAGTTGATCGACGCCAGCTTCCTCGTAGGCCGCTGCGATGTCAGGGTCGACCTTGAGCTCATTCGGGCAAACATACACCTTGATCTGGGATCGGTCTCGCCCCGCGGCAGCGAGATGGGTGTCGAGGCGCTGCAATCGTTCCTCGACGGCTTCGGGACCAACGCCATAGCCGTACCAGCCATCACCAAATGTGGCGACGCGGCGAAGAGCAGGCGTGCTCTCGCCACCGACGAAGATCGGGGGATGAGGCGACTGCACCGGCTTGGGATTGAACTGCGCATTGGTGATGCTCACCGTCTCGCCCGTGAAGTTCACCGGGTCCGCGCCCCAAAGTGCCTTCATTGCTGCGATGTATTCGTTGCAGCGGGCGGCCCGAGCGGCGAAGTCCATGCCCAGCGCGTCGAACTCTTCCTCGAGCCAGCCAATACCGATACCGAAGTCGACCCGCCCCTGCGAGAGATAGTCGAGGTCAGCGACCATCTTGGCCGTATATACCGGCTGTCGCTGGGGCACCAGGCAGATGCCGGTACCGAGCCGCAGTGTTGTGGTGTTGGCAGCGATGAATGTCAGTGCGGTGAACGGGTCGAGCACACCGTCAGGATTACCCGGCACCTTGCCGTCCTTGGCGTAGGGATACGAGGAGGAGTAATCGGGGAAGAAGAGTACATGCTCGGGCACCCACACGGCGGCGAACCCTGCCGCCTCAATGCGTTTAGCAGCGCCTGCTATGTAGTCGACGGGCGAATGGTGAGAGAAGGCGGTGGCGACAGCTATTTCCATGGCCAGATACTGGCAGCTCAAGCCGGACACAGCCCAATATGGCTCAGTCGAGCACCGAGAACTCGAGGCCGGCGTGCTCGACGAGACGTTCGATGAGCGCATCGCCAAAGGCGGTGGCAGGCGTATAGAAGCCGCCTGGTTTCACGGCGCGGCCCAGGTCGAGCAAAGCCATTGCGCTCTCGCCCAGCATCTTGGCCGTAGAGCCGTAGCCGGGGTCGGCGTCTCCGGTCACCTTGGTGACGATCTTGTCGCCGACCGCTGTTTCGCCGTAGAAGCGCACGTCGTAGAAGCCCGCCTGCTGCTGTTCAGGGGTCGGGCCGGTCCCTGGTTTCGGGAGGATGTATTTGCTCAGCAGCGAACGAATTGGTCCGACCGATGCCGCGGCCATGAATCCACCAAGACCACCGGCCAACGCGACCGCCTTGGCAGCTGCGAGCGGGCCATCACCCATCATCATTGCCTCGTCGTACTCGAAGTCGTCGCCCCACGGGCGGCCGAGCAGGGCGTGTGACCGCTGCACGACGCGGGTGTTCACCGAAGCCATCACGAACGGCGTGACCCATTCGCCCGACGGATCATTGTTGGTAGGAACTGTGACGTTCGGCTGTTTCGGGCCGGTGCGCATGTCGGCGGGAGCAAGTGCATAGGGGTTGGCGAGAACCTTGCGCAATGCGGGATCGTTGGCGACATCTTCGAGGACGTTCATCCCGCTGGCGATCGTGCCGCCGCTGGCGCCGCCCTTCATTGCCTTGACACGCATCGAGATCTTCGAACAATGCGTGCCGAGCGCGGCCTTTGCCTGCTGCTGGGTATACCAGACGCCAAGGTCTGAAGGAATCGAATCGAATCCGCAGGTGTGCACGATGCGTGCGCCGCTAGCGACAGCGGTCCTTCCGTGTGAATCGATCATCTTCTGCATCCACTGCGGTTCGCCGGTGAGATCGCAGTAGTCGGTGCCGGCAGCGGCAGCGGCGGCCACGAGCTCAGAGCCGTAGAGCGCATATGGGCCAACAGTCGAAATCACGACTCGGGTAGTGGCGACCAGCGCTGCCATTGCATCGACATTGGAGGCATCGGCGACGATCTGCTCGACGTCGGCGCCGGACTCGGCCGCAACGTCGTCGAGCTTCGACTTGTTGCGCCCCGCGATCGCCCATTTCAGGCCGCCGTCAGTGCCATATTGGTCAACGAGATACGCACATAGGATCTGGCCGACGAAGCTGGTTGCTCCGAATACCACCACGTCAAGACGCCGTTCAGAACCAGTCGAAGAAGTTGAAGAGGTCATTGGCGAAGTCTACGAGTTGCTGAGTCGTAGGATCGGATAGGCATGGCGCGACCCCCGACACCCGAAGACGCGAAGCGTTGGCAGCATCTGCTGCGGCGTACTCG
>JBDNHG010000504.1:0-4167 GCA_041688925.1 Acidimicrobiales bacterium
ATCTGCACGAGAGGCATTTGGCAGGCCATAGGCGATGTTGTCGTGCACCGATGTCGAGAACAGAAAGGGTTCGTCGAAGACGAGGCCGACATTGTGGCGCAGGCTGGCGAGCGTCAGTTCGTCAATGTGTTGGCCGTCGATGGTGATCGAGCCACTGTCGGGTTCATAGAAACGGGCCAGCAGGCGCGCCACGGTGGACTTGCCGCTGCCGGTACGACCCACGATTGCGATTGTCTCACCGGCCGGGATTGACAGGTTGAGCCCTCGCAATACCGGTAGTCGCTGCGGCGCCAGGCCTTCGTCGTGACTCGGCGAGGCGTTCGGATAGGTGAAGTGCACGTCACGGAACTCGATATGTCCGTCGGGGCGCACCAGATCGACCGCTGCTTCGTCATCGGCGATCTCTGCGACCTCGTCGAGAACTTCGTAGATCCTGGTGGCCGACGCGCTGGCTCGTTGGGCCTGAAGCAGGATGAAACCAAACATGCGGAACGGTGCCTGGAGCATGATCACATAGGCATTGAACGCAAATAATGTGCCGATCGAGACTTCGCCATCGATGGCCAACAGGCCGCCGTAAAGGAGCACAAGCGCCATGCCCAGGCGGGGCAGTGCCTCGATGAACGGGTTGTATTGGGCTCGTGTCTTGATGGCCTCGACGTTGGCCCATTTCAGATGATCGGCAGCGCGGGCCAGCAGGTTCACCTGGCGTTCTTCGGCAGCGAACGACTTGACGACTCGTGTGCCGTTGACGTTTTCGTCGACGATGGTGGCCAGCTCAGCCATGCGAGCCTGGCTGACCCACGTCAGCGGGAACACCGTGGTTCGCAGCTTCTGGCCGAAGACGTAGACGAGGGGCAGCGTGCTGAGCGCAACCAAGGTCAACGGCACATGGATCGTCAGCATGAAGCCAAATGCCAGCACGAATGCCAGGCCCGACATCATGATCAGCGGCCCATATGCAAGCAGGAGTTGGATCGAGCGAATGTCACTATTTGCTCGTGAGATCACTTGACCCGACTGTGTGCGGTCGTAGTACGAGAACGACAGCGTCGTCAGGTGGTCGTACAGCAGTGCTCGCAGGTCGGTCTCGACATTCCAGGCGAGCTGAAAGAGCGCGTAGCGATAGGTCATCCCGAGTAGAAATCGGCCGACGGCAAGGCCGATCAGGATGAATATCCAGCGATTGAGATCGCTTCTGTCACCAGTAATGGTGCTGTCGATGGCAGCGCGTGCGACGGCGGGCACCGCAACCTGGAGCACGAGAGCAACGAACCCGCTGACCGCTCCGATGACCAGCGGTCGCCGATGTTGTCGAATCAGGGGCACCAGCCGCCGTATCCAGCCGAGGTCCTTGTCAGGATCAATGGTTGTCGTCGGCGCCGTATGGCGAGCCTCTACTGCGACTTGCTGATAGTCGGTGTTCGTTCTGGGCTCGGTTGCGGTCATGGGCTTTGACCATCCTGGCACGAGCGGCCCTGTCGGATCGACTCACCGAACAGACTCTCGGACCAAACTCTCGGGCCAAACTCTGAGCCACGGTGAGAAGAATGTCTGTGCGTTCGGTCTGGAACAGTTAGTCTCAAGCAATGCGGCCGGCTATCGGCGAACTCGGATCGGCACGGCGTGATGCAATTGGCAGATCGTCCTCTACCGTTCGCTGACTGGCCGGCCGCTAGTCACCGACCTGGCGTCTGGGCAACTGCCTGGTCACTGACGAGGACGAAGCATCGCCCCGGCGATCTCCTTGAGCAGCTTGGCGGCAACGGCCGAGGTCATGTCGACGAGGTCACGTTCTGGATTTAGCTCGACGATGTCTGCGCCGACCAGCGGACCGGGGAGCGAGTCGATGACATCGAGCAGCTCGCGAAAGGTCAGGCCGCCCGGTTCGTGATGCGACACTCCGGGGGCGACCGACGGATCAAGGCCATCGAGGTCAACGCTCAAATAGATTGGCCCGGTGATCGACGTGGGGTCGAACCGTGCGAGCTCGCGAGGCGAAATCATCTCGACATTCCATCGAACTGCTTGGTCACGCTGGTGAGCGGTGGCGGTGCGAATGCCGATCTGGATGAGATGCTGCATACAGCCGGCTTCGAGCGCACGAGCAAACGGCGAAGCGTGGCTCAACGGGTTGCCATCGAGATCGTGGTACAGGTCGGGATGTGCGTCGATATGCACCACCGTCAACGCAGGCTGGCTCGGCGCCAATCCGCGCAAGATCGGATAGGTCACCGAGTGGTCACCACCTAACGAGATCAGCTGTTGTCCTTGTGCCGCGATCGCTGCGACATGGTCGGTGATCAGCTGAGCATCAGCCAGCGATCCTGCCACGTTCTCGAGCGTTAGGTCGCCGTGGTCCTCGATGTGTGAAACGACGTCGACGCCCTGTTCGGTCACATGGTTGCCGCTACCTGAGTGCAGCACCCGTCGAATCGCTGCCGGAGCATTCGCGGCACCGAAGAGGTGCGACGAGTTGGCATCGAGCGGAATACCGAGCAGAGCGATGGACATGGGCTGAGGGTACGCGGTGAGTTCTAGTGCAGGGCTGCGGCGATGCGGCCAGCCGAGAGCCCGACGTTTTCAGCAGCCGCTACCAGGCTCTGCCAGAGCTCGGTCGGCAGGTGCAGGCCGGCGACCTCGCGTTCGGCACGGCGCTCGCGTTCTTTGTCGCCGGGCAATCGCACTGGTTCGTTTGCATCAAGCGGAATCGCTTCGAGGAACCAATCGATGTACGTCGTGACACTGGTGGCGAAATCATTGTCGGGGTCGATGCGTGCAGGGTCGATGTAGATCGACAACATGCCGTTGGCGAATCGGATGTCACCCGGGCCAGCGGTACCAGTGCCGGTCAGGGCGCCAGCAAGCAGTTCGCACATGACGCTCAAGCCGGACCCCTTGTGTTCGCCCATGGCCCGCAACGCGCCGTGCCCACCGCTCGGGTTTGGGGCCTTGTCGGGCTGAATGTCATAGAGCACCGACGGGTCGCCTGTGACACCGTCGGGGCCGACGAGTGCATCATCGGGCACCGGTGGGCCACCATGCAGCGCGACCATCGTCTTTCCTTCGGCCACGATCGAGGTGGCAAAGTCGTGGATCACAGGAGCAAGCCCATTGGGGCGGGGCACGCCGAATGCGTATGGGTTCGTGCCCATACGGCGGTCGCGCGAGCCGAACGGTGCCACCAGCTGACTGCTGGCTACGTTGACGATGTGCATCGACACCAGGCCTGCAGCGGCCGCCTGCTCGGCGAACGCACCGATGCGTCCAAGATGGCCAGCCTTGCGCAGCGCAACAATGGCCAGGCCATGAGCGAGTGCCCGGTCGATGCCCAGCTGCACCGCCTGGGGCCCCACGGTCTGGCCCATGCCGTACTGGCCGTCGACCAATAGCAGCGTCGGATCGTCGATCAAGGCGGTGATCTGCTGGTCGGGCAGTTGGATTCCGGCGGCAAGCCAATCGACGTAGCGGGGTGTGCGAATTACACCGTGGCTGTCATGGCCCGTGAGGTTGGCTTCGACCAGGTTCGACGCGATACGGCGACTCTCATCGGCTGAACATGCCGTGCGCTCGAAGATTTCGGTGACCAGGTCAGTCAGCGCAGGTGCGGAGATGACGACGGTGTGGTCGGGCGGGTTCGAAGCTGTCATGGCCTGACACTACTCAGTCGTCTGCGCCCGGCCGATAGAACCAAGCTGGCGTGATGCCGGTGTCGCGGTCCAGTTGGGTGCCAGGGGTGCGACTCGGCTAGAACAGTGGCAGACAAAAGGGGAGTGACGTGACAGTTGAGAACTTCGCCGTCGAGGCGAGTCACATCATGATGTTCGCCCGAGCAATCGGCGATCCAAATCAGATCTATGCAGATGCCGAGTACGCAAAGGGCACCGAGCCGGGTGGCATCATCGCCCCGCCGACCTTTGCACAGGCGAGCGCACAGTTCGACGAGAGCTATCCGCTGCGGCCCAAGGTCGGCAAGCCGTGGATGGGTTCCGGCAAAGAAGCGACGGGTATTCCCCCTCGCGAGCCCAAGGCAGGAAACGACGAAGCTGACGCTCCGGTTGGCATGGGCGCCCGAGGCCTGCACGCCGAACAGCACTACGAGTATCACCGGCCCATGCGGCCCGGCGACGTGTTGAGCGCCACCGTCACGCGGGGAAAGACCTGGGA
>JBDNHG010000505.1:0-3916 GCA_041688925.1 Acidimicrobiales bacterium
AGCCGTTTGTCCGTGCGATTGGCGAGATATTGTCGGGCGACCCGTGCATCACGTTGCAGTCGAAGATCGCGACCGACCCGGCTGGGGCATCGAATGTCACGATGTCGCCGTCGTCGTACAACTCCTTGAGCGCATTCAGATCGGGGCTGCCAAACTGCTGGCGACGCAGGGACGTGCGGAAATTGTCATCTGGGGTGCTGCCCCCAAATGCCAGGAACTTACGGTGGGAGCCGCGGATGAGCAGCAATGGCCCATTCCACGAGTGGTTGTCGGTCAACGCCAGTGAGCAGCTCACCGCCCGCATCGACGGCATCCCGTCCTCGACATGCCACGTCTCGAAGTCCGAATGCCACGAGAACGACTTGCCGTGCAGCGCTGGCTTCATGTTCAGCCGGCTCTGGTGGACGTAGACGTCGTCGTCGAGGATTTGGCGTGCCGCGCCGGCGAGGCGTTCGTCGTTGACGAGTCGGCCCAGCCTGGTGTCGGTCTTGTGGACCTCGAACAAGGACCGTAGCTCGCCAGACTCTGGCTCGAGGATTGATCGCTGGCTAGCGGCGACGTCGGGCGACGCACCGAGTACTTCGACGTCGGCGAGGCAGGCGCTCACGGTCGCCGGGTCAAGCCACTTCTCGAGGATCACGAAACCATCGGCGTCGAACCGCTCGAGCTGTTCACGGCTCAGTGGGCCAGGAGCATCGACGCCGCCCCACAGCACCGGGTCGTGCCGCTCGACCATGCGCTGCTCGCCACCTACTCGCGACCGGTACAGATCGACCGTCATGGCTTCGCTCCTGGCACAACGGTCTGGCCGTCATCCTCGGTGAGGAGTGGATAGACGCCGTTCTCGTCGTGAACCTCCCGGCCGGTGACCGGCGGGTTGAACACGCAGACGCAGCGGAAGTCGTCGATGACCCGCAAGGTATGAAGGTCGTGCTGATCGAGCGCGTACAACGTGCCCGGCCGTAGCGCGGACACCACGCCAGTAGCCACATCGGTGATCTCGGCATGGCCTTCGATGCAGTAGACCGCTTCGAGGTGGTTCTGATAGTGCATCTCGGTCTCGGTACCCGCGTACAGGACGGTGTCGTGCATGGAAAAGCCCATGTCGTCCTTTGCGAGCAACAATCGTCGCGAACGCCACGTGTCAGCGCGTACGTCGAGTTCGGTGTCCTCTATGTCACTCAGTGATCGCACGATCATGATGTCGCCTTTGCGGTCGTCGTCTGCGCTGCGAGCAATTGCTGGCCCTGGTCCTCGACGGCCTGCTCGGCTACATCGCGGATGATGGACAGGCCGTGCTCGAGGAGTTCGTCGGCGATCGTAAGTGGCGGTAGCAGCTTGACGACACCGTCATCTGATCCGGCGGTCTCGATGAGTAGCCCGCGCTCGAATGCCGCGGCGCAAAGTAGGGCAGCGTCGTCGGGTTCGACGCAGCGAACGCCCTGGATGAGACCGCGCCCACGGCGTTCTTCGAACAGACCGGGGTGTTCGCCGACGAGCGCGTCGAGCGCTCGTTCGACGATCGTTGCGCGTCGCCGCACGTCCTTGGTCAACGAGTCGTCGCTCCACCACTGGCGCAGCGCCGCAGTTGCGGTGACAAAGGCCAGATTGTGACCTCGGAACGTGCCGTTGTGTTCGCCAGGAGTGAACACGTCCCAGCGCGGGTCGAGCAGCACAATCGCCAATGGCAGTCCGTAGGCGCTGAGCGACTTCGACAGGCAGACGATGTCAGGCTGGTCGTCGAGTGCCATCTCTTCGAACGAGAAGAACGTGCCGGTGCGGCCGCAGCCGACCTGAATATCGTCGATGATCAGCAGGACTCCATGGGCCTTGCAGACCCGGCCGAGGCGTCGCATCCAGTCAGCCGATGCGACATTTACTCCGCCCTCGGCTTGGACCGTCTCGACGATTACGGCCGCTGGCAGGTCGATACCGCTGCCGGCATCCTCAAGGAACGAGTCGAGCAGGTCGAGAGTGTCGAAATCGTCGCCGTAGGTGTTTTCGAATGGCATCCTGACGGCGTTCGCCAACGGCACGCCAGCGCCGGCACGCTTCGTCGAATTGCCCGTGAGGGCGAGCGAACCAAGCGTCATCCCGTGGAAGGCGTTGGTGAAGCTGATCACGCTCTCGCGGCCGGTGACTTTGCGGGCGAGCTTGATCGCTGTCTCGACCGCGTTGGTTCCCGTTGGTCCGGGGAACAACACGCGATAGTCGAGATCACGCGGTTTGAGGATCAGTTCCTCGAGTGCCAGCAGGAACTCCTCCTTGGCGACGGTAGCCATGTCGAGTGAGTGGGTGACGCCCCCTTTGGTGATGTAGGACACCAGAGCGTTGGTCAACTCCGCCGGGTTGTGGCCATAGTTCAAGGCTCCAGCGCCGGAGAAGAAGTCGAGGAACTTGCGGCCGTCGCGGTCGGTTTGGTGGGCGCCTTGCGCGTATTCGAACACGGTTGGCCAGCCACGGCAGTACGAACGTACCTCCGATTCCAGCCGTTCGAAGGTCCCCAGATCAGTTGCAGGCCTGCCTGCTGTGGGGGTATTGGAAGTGTCCATCATGATGATGCCTTTCTGTGTGGCCTCGTGAGAGGTCGGTCGAGTCGAGGGGCTTTTGGGCGCGTGGTTAGAGGCGCCGACAGGTGAACGGGCGCGTCACTGGACGTGACGGCCACGAGTTCGTGCGTGCGCGCCTATGACCGTGCGGTCAGAGTTCGTGGGAGCGCGTTTGTGACCGCTAGGTCAGAAGGGGCCGATGCGGAAGCGAACTTCGGGCTGGTGGTCGCCGGGGAAATCGGCAGCGTCGAAGAGTTCTTCTTCGACGCACGGGGTGTTGCGCTTTGCGGCGAACGCTCGGAAGAGAGCTTCCGATGCCTGATTGCCGGGCGTGACACTCGCTTCGAGATGACGCAGACGCGGCACCGCCGGACGGCTGGCAGCGCCATCGAGCAGCTGCGCACCAACACCGAGACCGCGGTATTCGCGAGCAACAGCGATTTGCCAGATAAAGAGTGTCGATGGATCGGCGGGTAATCGGAAGCCGGTGGCGAAACCGGCGATCTCGTCATCGTCCGCGATCGCCACGGCGCAGGTGTCGGCCAAATACTCGACCATCATCAGATAGCTGTATGGCGAGTTGGCGTCGACAGCCCCGTCGGCCAACGTCCACATCTTGGCGGCGTCGTCTCGGGTGGGGATTCGTACCGCAATTTGCGCGGCGTCGGTCGTCAGTTGAGTTTGCACTGGAATCACATCCGTGTCATGTAGCTCGGCCACACCCTAACCATCCCCGACGAAGGATCACACGGGGTCTGCCTTGCCGATGTCGTTGATCGGATGCCCTCTGCGGGCTGTCAGCGACACCGGAGACGTTGGCAGTGCGCCAAGTTTCGTGACGCAGCGTGGTTAGCTCTCGGCGCTAGTTGTCGGCGAGAACTTCCTTTGTGATCTTGTCACGACTGCGGCTTTGGCGGTGT
This sequence comes from Acidimicrobiales bacterium, assembly GCA_041688925.1. Classification (GTDB taxonomy): domain Bacteria; phylum Actinomycetota; class Acidimicrobiia; order Acidimicrobiales; family UBA10347; genus UBA10347. Next base: position 3,470 of record JBDNHG010000505.1, read on the forward strand.
TCTTTGCCGCACGTTTGGCGGCCTTCTTGGCCTTTCGTTTGGCGCGGCGGCTGGTTACGACGGCCTCGTCAGCCGCTCGCACCAGCCGCGACGACGAGCTCTTGGTTGAGCGACGACGCTCGCGGCGCGCCTTCTTGGATTCTGACAAGGCTTTGAGTTCGGCTTTTTCGGCTCTCTTGTTGGCCCTCTTTGCCTTGCGCGTCAGGCGTTCCGATTGGGCTTCGAGCTTCGTGGCCTTCCGCTCGAGCTGTGTCGCACGTTCGTGTTCCCGATCGAGTAATTCATGCGTGCTTCGGAAGTTGATTAGGCCCAGCGTTGCCACTGATGCGGTCTTGCGGAAGATGCCCATGACGGTTCCTTACAGTTCGAGTGTGATGGTGGAGTACCCCACGGTGGCGGCCTTCAAACACAACGCGCAGGCGATGCTGTACCCGAGACACGCGGCTA
>JBDNHG010000506.1:0-2880 GCA_041688925.1 Acidimicrobiales bacterium
ACCGCCCGCCTTGTCGGCGGCGACCAGTCGATCGCCGGCGTCGCATGGGCACCCGATCGCGGCGTCGCCAAGGTCGAGGTGCTGATCACCGACATCATCGACGGTGAAGAGGTGCCAAACAACGATTGGGTCGAAGCCGAACTCTCTGAGGATGTCACCGACAATTCGTGGCGTCAATGGATGCTGCCCTGGCCCGCTCCTCTTGGTGACCACATCATTCGGGTGCGCGCCACCGATGGCGAGGGCATCACCCAGACGTCAGACCGCACCGACGTTGCACCAAGCGGGGCTACCGGATGGCACACCATCGCCGTTCGCGTGAGCTGAACTCATTCATCCAGGCGACCCATCTGGCGATATATGTCACATTCCGCCGATGGGCACCGATCGCTGCGGCCGTTTCGATAAGGTTTACCGCCGAATGTTCCACCCCCTGTGGGGAAGACACCAATGACCTCCCGGGTTGTGTTTACGTGCTTCCACCGACTGTGGCGGAACGCCCAAAAGCACGGAGACTAATATGGCAAGCCGACGCGGAGACACCTTCGACAAGCGCCAACGAGAGCGCCGACGCCAAGAAAAGAACGCCGACAAGCGAGCGAAGCGCCAGGGCACCGAAAACCCCAACGGACCTTTGGTGGCCACACAGACCCAAGAAAAGCCGGTTGCGAGCCACATCGACACGCTGATCGAGGACTTCACCCCAAAGACCTCCGAACACCGTCAACTGCTCGAGAAGTTCGGCATGATCAAGGAACACAAGAAAGCCGGCGGTATCGACAACGACACCTTCGAGCTTCTGCGCATGGAGATCTTCGAGGACCTCGGCCTCGAGCCTTAACAAACACCGATCGAAAATCCGGAGCCTTCGTCATGTGGTGGCGGAGCTCCGGATTTCGTCGTTTTCAGGTTTGGCTGTTCAAGCCTCGTAACACCAAGTCGGCGGTGATGAGTAGATCTCTGGCCAGAATCGGCCGGCCTGATGGCCCGACCGTTTGACCAGGGATCACCTCGGTTGCCAGCAGCCTGACACCGCTGGCGACAGCCCGCTCGACCTCCAGTTGCTCGGGTGGGCCAACGATCGCGTCGGGTTCAGCTGCAACGACTTCACGCAGCCAGCTACACCATCCTTCGAGGCGCTGAGTGACGGTCACGGATGACTCACGCATGGTGCTGAGAGTACCGTTCATGTTGTGCCTGAGTATCCCGACGTCATCGTCTATCTCGAAGCGCTCGACCGTCATGTCGTTGGTCGGCCCATTGAAAAGATTCGGATAAAGGGCATCTCGGTGCTCAAATCGTACGACCCGCCGATCAACACGCTCGAGGGTATGGCCCCAACCGGCACCCGCAGGCTCGGCAAACGCCTGGTGCTCACGTTCGAAGACGACCTGTTTCTGGTGATCCACCTGATGGTCGCCGGACGCCTCTATTGGCGTGACGCCCGCGCCAAGGGCAACAAGAACATGCTGGCCGCGTTCGAGTTCGAACACGGCCAGTTGCAGCTCACCGAGGCATCGACGAAGAAACGAGCGTCGATCTGGCTGGTGCGTGGCGAGAAACAACTGCTCGAAGACCATGACCGGGGTGGCCTCGAGCCGCTCGAAATCGACCTGGCAACCTTCGCCGAGCGTCTTACCGCGCAGAACCGCACGCTCAAACGAGCGCTGACCATGCCGGCCATCTTCAGCGGTATCGGCAACGCCTACAGCGACGAGATCTTGTTGCATGCCCAGTTGACACCGGTGAAGCGCACGGGCCAACTCAGCGATGACGAGATCGAACGGCTCTATCACAACGTGCAAAAGACGCTGCTCGACTACGCCGAGCGCATTCGGGCCGAGGTCGGTGACGGCTTTCCGACCAAGGTCACCGCATTTCGCCCCGACATGGCAGTTCACGGCAAATTTGACCAGCCATGCACGGTCTGCGGCTCCCCGGTGCAGCGCATCGTCTATGCCTCGAACGAAGTGAACTATTGCGCGACCTGCCAGAACGGCGGCAAGCGACTGGCTGATCGATCCTTGTCGCGCCTGCTCAAGGATGATTGGCCTCGCACCATCGAGGAACTCGACGGCGCCGAATGACATCGTCGAGCGAACACTGGATCATCGTCGGCGCCGGCTCTGCCGGCTGTGTCCTGGCCAATCGGCTGAGCGCCCGCGCAGACCGCAGCGTTACCTTGCTCGACGATGGACCGGCCCTCGAACCAGGTCAGGTGCCGGTAGGGATCCAGGGGCCGAACTTCTTCGCGGCACTTGCCGAACCGGGGCGCACCCACGAGAGCCTGATGGCAACCCGGGCTACGGGCGGAGCGCCTTCGGTGTATCAACGGGGGCGCGGTATCGGCGGCTCGAGCGTCGTGAACGCCATGGTGGCCCTCGCCGGCAGCACCGACATCTACCACCGATGGGGCTGGACCGATGTCGCGGCGGCACAGCAGCGGGTCGCGCTCCCCCAGCAACTGGCAGCGGTCGAGACACTGGGCGTCGTCGACCATGCCCTGCTCGCCGCAGACCCACGGGCCCGACGTGTAGCACTCACCCGTCACCACGCCCGACGGGTCACGTCTGCCGAGGCCTATCTGTGGCCGGTACATGACCGACCCAATCTCCTCGTTCGACCCGAATCGGCCGTCGATCGCGTGCTATTCGAAGACAGAACCGCCACCGGCGTGCGACTTTTCGACGGCACCACGCTGGCCGCCGATCGCATCGTGCTGGCAGCTGGTGCAATCCATTCTCCTGCGTTACTGCTTCGCTCAGGCGTCGACACCCCTGGCGTCGGCTGCGGGCTACAGGACCACCCGTCGGTGGTGTTCACACTGCAACTGAAACAGGGTGTTCCTCACGACCGATCGGGTCTGGCCGTTGCGTCGAT